>VGXD01000153.1 GCA_016873525.1 Nitrospira sp.
CTTCCGTGATGGAATCATGTGCACGCACGAGTGCTTTGCGCCAACTCCCGAACCGACGGGAGATCGTGTCGTTTGATACCGGGAAACCATAAGCTCTTAGGTCGTTCTTCTGGGGAGTGCGTCCTTCCTTCTCAAGGACCCGCTGCCAGAGGTTGATGATGATGGTCAACAACTCCTCATCAGTCGCCTTCATGAACCGTCCGCTCTTGAGGCCAGCAAGACCCAGCGCCTGACGAAGGCTTCCGAACCGTCTCACCACCGTCGAGTGGCAGACTCTGCCAAACCGCCTCAGATCAGCCTTCGTAACCGTATACGAGCCCGTGGCCTTCGCGATGCGACGAAGCTCAGCCAGGATAGACTGGTCGTCATACTCCACAAGGAAGTCGATCTCCGGTTTCTTCATTCAGTGGTCTAACTAATAGGTATGCTACAACGCTCGACGCAGTATAGCGCGTGAGTCCTTGCACTGTGCGTCAAGGCGTACCCTACTGAGAAATCCAAGTGCTGTCAATCCGAGCCCCAGCGGGACAGGTTTGTAAGCGACCTGTCCCGCCACTCTCTATTTCTTCTCGGCTGGAAGGGATGGGCATGGAGTGACCGGCCTCTGCGGGGCGGCGGACATCAGGAGCGATGAGTCTCGCGCTGTGCCGTTCCGGTTATCTTCCCGGCGCAGCGCAGTAAAGCAATGGCATCAAAGAGGAAGCCGACGACGGCCGCATCGAGGCCGAACGCGGAACTGCCCGCCGTTCGCCAGCCGAATCTCAGTTCATTCAGGGGAGTCAGGCTATTTCTTGCGGGCGCGTTCGGCGATCTTTTTGCGGAGGCGGGCTTTTTCGAGGCTGATCTGAGCGTCCTTGAGTTCGGAGGGCAGGCCGCCGACTTTCAGGCGCTGTTCGGCTTCCTCCACCTTGGCGGCGGCGCGTTCGACGTCGATGTCCTCGGCCTTCTCGGCGACTTCGGCCAGGATCGTGACTTTCTTGGGCGTGACTTCCGCAAAACCCCAGAGGACCGACATGTATTCGGTCGCGCCGCCGATCCGGTACCGCAATTCGCCGATCTTCAGCGTGGAGAGAAAATGGGCATGGCCCGGCAGGACGCCGAATTCGCCCTCGGAGCCGGGCGCAATGACCTCGTCCACTTCTTTGCTGAGCAGCAGCTTGTCCGGCGTGACGACTTCGAGTAGTAGTTTGGCAGCCATGATTTAAAGTTGACAGCGATCAGTGGTCAGTTCTCAGTTTCGACTGAAAACAGAGAACTGTTAACTGAATACTATCCTAGACTTTCACTCCCATTTTTTCGGCCTTCGCAATCACTTCTTCGATCGGGCCGACCATGTAGAAGGCCTGTTCCGGGAGATGGTCGTACTTGCCGTCCAGGATTTCCTTGAAGCTGCGGACCGTGTCCTTCAGCTTGACGTACTTGCCCGGCGCGCCGGTAAAGGCTTCGGCGACGTGGAAGGGCTGCGACAGGAACCGCTGGATCTTCCGGGCTCTGGCGACGGCCATCTTGTCGTCTTCGGACAATTCGTCCATGCCGAGAATCGCGATGATGTCCTGCAAGTCCTTGTACCGCTGCAGCACCGACTGGACGCCGCGCGCCACCTTGTAATGCTCCTCGCCGATGATCTGCGGGTCGAGAATCCGGGACGTGGAGTCCAGCGGGTCCACCGCCGGGTAAATGCCCAACTCGGCCAGTTGCCGGGACAAGACGGTCGTCGCATCCAAGTGCGCGAAGGCCGTTGCCGGGGCCGGGTCGGTCAAGTCGTCGGCCGGCACGTAGATGGCCTGGACGGAGGTGATGGAGCCCTTCTTCGTCGAGGTGATGCGTTCCTGGAGGGCTCCCATCTCGGTGGACAGGTTCGGCTGGTAGCCGACCGCCGATGGCATGCGCCCGAGCAAGGCGGACACTTCCGAGCCCGCCTGCGTGAACCGGAAGATGTTGTCCACGAAGAGGAGCACGTCCTGGTTCTCTTCATCGCGGAAGTATTCGGCCACCGTGAGGCCGGTCAGACCGACCCGAAGACGGGCGCCGGGCGGCTCGTTCATCTGGCCGTAGACCAGGGCGGCTTTGGACTTGGTGAAATCGTCGGGATCGATGACCTTGGATTCCTGCATCTCGTGCCAGAGGTCGTTGCCTTCGCGCGTCCGCTCGCCCACGCCGGCAAACACGGAGAATCCGCCGTGGTGGAGCGCGATGTTGTTGATCAGCTCCATGATGATGACGGTCTTGCCCACGCCGGCGCCGCCGAAGAGGCCGACCTTGCCGCCCTTGCTGTAGGGCTCGAGCAGGTCCACGACTTTGATGCCGGTTTCGAGGACTTCGGTTTTGGTGTCCTGATCTTCGAGGCTCGGCGCGGGCCGGTGAATGGAATAGGTCTTCTTCGTCTTGATCGGTCCCTTTTCGTCGACCGGCTCGCCCAGCACGTTCATGAGGCGGCCGAGGGTCTCGCGGCCGACCGGCACGGAGATCGGGGCGCCCGTGTCCTGCACGTCCATGCCGCGCGTGAGGCCGTCGGTGGTGGACATGGCGATGCCGCGGACCCGGTTTTCCCCGAGGTGCTGCGCGACTTCGAGCGTGATCCTGACGGCCGGCTTGCCGGCGGCCTTGTTTTCTTCCTGCGTGACCTTCAGCGCGTTGTAAATGTTCGGCAGTTGGCCGGGAGGAAACTCCACGTCCACGACGGGCCCGATGACTTGGATGACTTTTCCTGTGCTCACGGCTGACTCCTTCGTTATTTCAGCGCTTCGGCGCCGCCCACGATGTCCATCAATTCCTTGGTGATCGCGGCCTGGCGCGTCTTGTTGTAATGGAGCGTCACTTTTTTAATCAACTGGCCCGCGTTCCGCGTCGCGCCGTCCATGGCGGCCATGCGCGCGCCGTGTTCCGCCGCGGCCGATTCCAGCAGGATGCGAAAGGTCTGGATCTGAAAATGCTTCGGCACCAGCGCGTTCAAGAGGTCCGTTTCGTCCGGCTCATAGAGGTAGCTGCCGCCCGTCGTGCCTTCCGCTTGCGCCGATCCAAACTCGGCGGCGGCATTCACCGGGAACAGCGGTTCGACGATGACCCGTTGCTGAATGGCCGACTTGAACTCGTTGTAGACGACGTAGAGTTCGTCGAAGGTGCCCTTGGTGAAATTGTCGGTCAGGTCGCCGCCGATGTCGATGGCATGCTCGAAGGTGAGTTTGTCGAAGATGCCGGTCCATTCCTGCCGGATGGGCCAGGTGCGGCGGCGGAAATAGTCGCGGCCTTTGCGCCCGATGATGCTGATGTTGACCTTCACCCCGCGCGCTTCGCACTGCCGGAGGAACTCCGCGCTCTTCCGCACGATGTTGCCGTTGAACCCGCCGCAGAGGCCGCGATCGCTCGTGACGACGAGGACCTCGACGATCTTGCCCTGGCGCTTCTGGAGCAAGGGGTGCGAGGCTCGATTGACGCGCTGGCTGAGGTTGCCGAGCACGCCGCGCATCTTGTGCGCATAGGGACGCGCGGCCAGGATGCGATCCTGCGAGCGCTTGAGCTTCGCTGCGGCCACCATTTTCATGGCCTTGGTGATCTTCTGCGTATTTTTAAACGCCGCAATCTTGCGGCGCAGACTTTGTAGACTCGGCATTGGTTCCTGGCTTTCAGCGGTCAGCCTTCCGCTCCCAGCTCCGTGCTGACAGCTGAGCGCGGACGGCTACTTTCCGCCGTATCCCATCTGTTTCTTGAACGCCGTCATGATCTCTTTCAGCCTGCCGCCGACCTTGTCGTCGATCTTGCCGATGCTGGCGATTTCTTTCCGGAGTTCCGGATGGTGCTGCGTGACGTAGTGGAGCAGATCTTCTTCGAATTGCCGCACCTTCTCGACCGCCACGTCGTCGAGGAATCCGTTCACGCCGGCATAAATCGACAAGACCTGATCGGCCACCGGCATCGGCTTGTATTGCCCCTGCTTGAGCAGCTCCACCATGCGGACGCCGCGCGCCAACTGCATCTGCGTGGACTTGTCGAGTTCGCTGCCGAACTGGGAGAAGGCCGCCATCTCGCGGTACTGGGCGAGGTCCAAGCGCAAGGTGCCGGCCACCTGCTTCATGGTCTTGATCTGCGCGGACCCGCCGACGCGGGAGACGGAGAGGCCGACGTTGATCGCGGGACGGATGCCGGAATAGAAGAGGTCGCTGCCGAGGTAGATCTGTCCGTCGGTGATCGAAATGACGTTGGTCGGGATATAGGCCGACACGTCGCCCGCCTGGGTTTCGATGATTGGGAGTGCGGTGAGGCTGCCTCCGCCGAGTTGCTCGCTGAGCTTGGCCGCCCGCTCCAGCAGGCGCGAGTGGAGATAGAACACGTCGCCCGGATAGGCTTCGCGGCCCGGCGGACGGCGGAGCAGCAGGGAGAGCTGGCGATAGGCCACGGCATGTTTGGACAGGTCGTCATAGACGATGAGGGCATGCTTGCCGTTATCCCGGAAGTACTCGCCGATGGCGGCGCCGGAGAAGGGCGCCAAGAACTGCATGGGAGCGGGGTCGCTGGCCGTGGCGGCCACAACCATGCTGTACTCCATGGCATGGTTCTCTTCGAGCGTCTTGACCACGCGGGCGACGGTCGAGCGCTTTTGACCGATGGCGACGTAGATGCAGAAGACGCCGAGGCCCTTTTGGTTGATAATGGTATCGACGGCAATGGCGGTCTTGCCGGTCTGGCGGTCGCCGATGATCAATTCGCGCTGGCCTCGGCCGATGGGGATCATGGCGTCGATCGCCTTGATGCCCGTCTGCAGCGGCTCACGGACCGACTGTCTGGTGATCACGCCAGGGGCGACGACTTCGATGCGGGAGGTTTGCGCGGACTTGATCGGCCCCTTGCCGTCGATCGGCTGTCCGATGGCATTGACCACGCGACCCACCAGGGCTTCCCCCACGGGAATCTCCGCGATGCGGCCGGTGCGCTTGACCGGATCGCCTTCCTTGATGCCGACATCCTCGCCCATCAAGACGGCGCCGACATTGTCTTCTTCGAGGTTCAGCGCGATCCCGTAGAGTCCGTCGGGGAACTCCAGCATCTCGCCGGCCATGGCTCCGTCCAGGCCGTAGACTTTGGCGATCCCGTCGCCGACCTGGATGACCGAGCCGGTCTCCTTGACATCGACCTGCTTGGCGAAGCCTGTGATCTTCTCTTTGATGATCGAACTGATTTCGTCGGCTTTGATCTGCATGGAATGCTCCTCTTGCCTACTCTCTGCTCAGACAACCCTGCATCGCCGTCAGCCGGCTCCGCAGCGTGCTGTCCACAACCGTGCTGCCGATCCTGATCTGGAGGCCGGCAAGCAGGGCTGGGTCCGTCTGGAACGTCAGGTCTACATCATGTTTGAGCAGGTCGCGCAATTGCTGGCGCAACCCCTCCTGCTCCGTCTTCCCCAGGGCCTTGGCGGAGCAGATCGTCACTTGTTGGGTGCCTTTGGCTTGGTCCGCCAGGAAGGCGAAGGCAGCGGCGATTTCCGGAAGGAAGCCGGCGCGGTTCTTCTTCACCAGTTGTCCGAGGAAG
>VGXD01000154.1 GCA_016873525.1 Nitrospira sp.
GGAAGGGTTCGGCGATCTCCCGCGCGTGGGTCGGCTCCTTCACGAAATACACGTCGTGGATCGCTCTGGCCGGATGGAACTGCGGCATGTAGAGGGCGTCCATGTTCCAAAACTCGTTTTCGACCAGCGAGCCCCGCATTTCCTCGAAGCCCATGCTCACCAGCTTGAGCTTCACCAGGTCGAGGAACTCGCGATAGGGGTGGCGCTTGCCGGCCAGGGCGCGCGGCGGGCGCAGGCTGATCGTGTACTTGCGGAAGCGCTTGCTGCGCCAGCTCCCGTCTTTGAGCAGTTCCGGTGTGAGTTGGGAGACTTCTTCCAGGGGCCCCTGTTTGGCGAGGAGGTCGGCCGCATGGTCTCCTTCGGGGGTCAGGACATACCACCGGTCGATATGGTCGTCGATTCGGAAGGGTTCGTTGGCGTTGCCGCGTTTGACCGCGTGCTGTTCGACGACGCGGCGCAGCGGCTCGGCAATGGCGGTCAGCTCCCGTTTTGTTCCATGCAACTGATTGAGCAGCGTGCGCAACGCCTTCGCCGTGTGGCTGGGGGTGCCGGTCGCTTCCACGCAGCCTCCCGACACGATCCGGATCGCACCCTCCTTTTTGAGGGAGCCGACGGCGCCGCTCATCTCGCTGGGTTCGAGCCCCTCGCGCGACTGGATGTCCTGGATCGTGAGGCGCTTGCCGGTCTGACCGGCGTCCTGGAGCGCCGACAGGATGCGCTCCACCGGCGAATACTTTTCAAAATAGCGTTCGCCGACTTTGGTGAGCGAGACGAAGGGCGTGTTCGTTTCCTGCCGGATACTGATGAGCGACTTGGCGAGCAGCCATCCGAGGGCCATGCTGACCTGTGAGGCTTCGAGCGAGGTCTGTTGGGCAAGCTCATCTTCACGCAACGAGCCGGAGGGGGCCGTCGCTTGTTCGTCCTTCAGCGCGGCGAGGACCTTGATTTCCAGAGGGTGCAAGCTGTCGATGAGTGCGGTGATGTCCATGGATGTCTTGCCGTGCCTCGCAGGGGCTCGCCTGCGCGTTACCGTTTGCGCGGGCTGGCGGCCTTGCTCCCGGCTGTCGCCTTGGCGGAGCCCCGCAGGGCCGCGATCATCTGGCTATAATCGGAACTGGCAAAAATCGCCGACCCCGATACCAAAATGTCGGCGCCGGCCCGGATGATCCCGGCTGCATTTGCCGCCTTCACTCCCCCGTCGACTTCCAGCAGCGCGGCGCTGCCGATCCGGTCGATGAGCTGCCTGGCCCGCGCGATCTTGTCGAGCACCGAGGGGATGAACTGCTGGCCGCCGAATCCCGGGTTCACGGACATCACCAGCAGCAGGTCCACGTCCGCAAGAATTTCCTCGACGGTGCTGAGCGGCGTTGCGGGGTTCAGCGTCACGCCGGCCTTGACGCGGCGTTCTTTAATGGACTGAACGGTGCGATGCAAGTGCGGGCAGGTTTCCACATGGACCGTCAGGTAGTCGGCGCCCGCCTCGGCGAACTCCGGAATGAACGCGTCCGGATTGGTCATCATCAGATGGACGTCGAGGGGCAGCGACGTTACCTTGCGGAGGGCTGCGACGATCGGCGGCCCGACGGTGAGGTTCGGCACGAAGTGGCCGTCCATGACATCGATGTGGAGCAGGTCCGCTCCGGCGGCCTCCACGCGCGCGACCTCCTCTGCCAGACGAGCGAAGTCGGCGGAGAGGATGGAGGGGGCGATGCGCAGGCTTGGACGAGTCATCACGGTTCGGCCTTTCGGAGCCGGGCGGCAAAAAAGACATCCATCGAGTGGGAATTCAACAGGGTCGAGAAGTGCCCTTGAGCGGTCAACAGATCGCGGCCTGAATCCGGCAGCCAAGGCGCCACGGACTCGCGGCGAAACTCCGCGTGGTGCTGACAGAAACGCTCGACCACATCCTCGTTTTCGTCCGGTTCGGTGGAGCAGGTACTATAGACCAACACCCCGCCGGGTCGCAAGAGTCGGCTGACATTCTCGATCAGTCGGTGCTGCAACATTTGCTGGGCCGTCAGACCCTCTTCGGCCTTTTGCCACTTGCCTTCCGGGTGACGTCGAAGGACGCCCAGGCCGGAGCAGGGGGCATCCAGCAAGATGCGATCGAAGGGGCGCTCGAACAGGGTTGTAAGGAGGCGACCCTCGTCTTGAGTTGCGTCGGCCGCGACGGTGCTGACGAACTGGATGCCCATCCTCCGGCAGTTCTCGTCCACCCGGCGCAGGCGTGTCGGCCGGCGATCCATCGCGACGATCTCTCCTCGGTTCTGCATCAAGGCCGCTAGGTGGGTGGCCTTGCCGCCCGGTGCGGCACAGGCGTCCAGAACGCGCTCGCCCGGCTGCGGGTCAAGAAGCGGCGCCACCAATTGTCCGGCTTCATCCTCCACATAGAAGAGGCCGTCACGAAACTGAGGCAGGTCTGCGACGGGCCCGCATTTTTCCAGCACCAAACCGATGGGGCTTACCTGCGTGGGAGTGACGATGTGGCCGGCCTGTGACAGACTTTCCGCCAGGGCCTCACGGGTGGTGCGCAGGCAGTTGGTTCGGATGGTCAGGGGCGGGACTGTCAGGGTGGCGCGGCAGAGTGTCTCGGCCCGTTCTGTCCCGAGCCGCGCAACCCACCGTTCCGCCAGCCAGGAAGGGCAGGAGTGGCGAATGGCCAAGGCGGCGACTGGGTCCAGGCTTGGATCGGGCCAGGGCGGGGCCGGCTCCCGGATCAAGGAGCGGAGGACCGCGTTGACGAAGCCGCTCCAATCTCTTGCCGGAGCCCCCCTGGCCGGACGCATCGATTTGACGAGGGTGACCGATTCGTTGACCGCTGCCGATTGAGGGATCCGTTCGAGGAAGAGTAGTTGGTAGGCCGCCAGCCGCAGAGCCGTGGCGACGAGACGCGGGAGTCGCTCGATCGGCCGGTTCGACACCTGGGTCAGGCGCCAGTCCAGCGTGGTTTTATGGCGGAGCACGCCGTAGACCAACTCGAAAGCCAAGGCTCTGTCGCGTCCGTCCAGCTTCGCCCGGCTGAAACGTTGGTCCAGCACCTCATCGGCAAAAGCCGTCCCGCGCTCGATTTCCAGCAGGGCTTCCAGCGCCAGGGATCTGGCGCCTTGCACGCTTGTCATGGCTCTCCGGTGGGTGAGACCTGAGGGCCTGGTCCGAGCAGCAGACCCGGCGAGAGGGTATGGCCGGCCAAGTACTGGGCCACGCTCATCCTGCGGCTGTTGGCGGGTTGAAGGTCGGTGATGGCCAGTTCTCCGTTCCCTGTGGCCACCAGCAGCCTGTCCTTTTGCACCTCGACGAGGGTGCCGGGGGCCGCCGGCCCGACCGGCCGATCGGTGGCCGAGGTGCGCCAGATGACCCAGCGATCCTCGCCGGCATAGGTATAGGCCCCGGGCCACGGGTTCATTCCGCGCACTCGGTTTGCGATGGCGGTCGCTGCCAGCGACCAGTCGATGAGGCCGTCTTCTTTCTTGAGGAGGGGCGCCATCGTGGCCTGGGTATGATCTTGAGGGCGAGGGCTCAGGGTGCCCTCGTTGAGGCGTCTGAGCGTGTCGATCAGCAGCGTCCCGCCGACCGCCGCAAGTTTCGAAGACAACGAGCCGGCCGTGTCATCCGGTTGAATCGGGATGGACGCTTGCAGAAGAATGGCGCCGGTGTCCATGCCTTCGTCCATCAGCATGGTCGTGATCCCGGTCTCTCGTTCGCCGTTGATGATGGCCCACTGGATCGGCCCGGCTCCGCGGTACTTCGGCAGCAGCGAGGCATGGACGTTCAGGCAGCCTTGCGGCGGGATGGCCAGGATGGTCGGGGACAGAATGCGGCCGAAGGCGGCCACGACAATACAATCCGGTTGCCAGGCTCGAAGCGCGTCCAGAAACACCGGGTCTTTCATCTTCGTCGGTTGCAGGAGCGGCAGCCCTTCACGAAGGGCGAGCTGCTTGATGGGTGACATCGCCAACTCCTGCCCCCGTCCCTTCGGCCGGTCCGGCTGCGTCACGACGCCGACCACGTTGACGCCATCCGACTCTTTCGAGCGCAGGAGCGATTCCAGCGCGGGCACGGCAAAATCCGGCGTTCCCATGAAGACGATGCGCATGGGGTTGCTTTAGCATGCCACTAGGGGGAAATCAACTTTCGAAACGAGGCGGATGGCGCGGCAAGCGACTCTCTGACGCCCAGGATCGGCCCTTCGTCGCCTTGACTTCGATCGGCCCCAGTTGTTAGTATGCCGACGCGGGGTGGAGCAGCCTGGTAGCTCGTTGGGCTCATAACCCAAAGGTCAGAGGTTCAAATCCTCTCCCCGCAACCAACCTTCCCTTTTGATCCATCAAGCGCTTCGGTCGGTGCGGGCTTCCTTCGGGGAGCCTTGCAAAACCGTCATTGTGCTATTTCCCCGTCTGACCCGGTCGAGAGCCTCCACACCAGCCCGCAAACTTTCTGTGAATGATGGTGCGCATAGTGCGTCACCATAGAGACGGTTTTCCATCTCCCCAGTTTCTGCACGGCATAGAGAGCCACCCCAGCCTGGACGAGCCGAGTTGCAAATTGACCTCATCCCGAAAAGCGAGCCCAGCGAAAACTAGAAAAGTTTGCGAGTGACGTTGGCCCCCAGAAAGACTTTGCCTGGCTCTTATGCGAAAACCACGGAAAGTTTTCCGGTATGACGATGGCGAGGTGCCGCTTTCACGACGACTTGGACATCTCGTCCGAGTCGAGTGAGGCAATCCATTAAGCGACGCTCTGAGACACCACGGAAGTTGCCTTTTAAGAGTGCGGAGACTTTGGGCTGAGACAAGCCCAGCAATTGCCCCGCTTGCGTTTGAGTCAGCCCCTTGTGCCTAATGATCTCATCAATTTTCGTGACGAGCTGAGCTTTCATCAGCATTGCGTCGGCATCACGCAAGCCAAGGTCCGCATAGACGTTTCCGCTACCTTCTTCGATCTCAATTCCGTGGATGGATTTTCGTTTACTCATGCTGCGCGCTCCTTTGCCTCCGCCACCTTGAACCGTTTGCGAATTACACCCATCTCATGCTTGGGGGTGCCGATCCCCTTCGTGGATTTCTTTTGAAAGACATGCAGGACGAACACCCCAACCGAGAAACGAACCGTATAGACAGCGCGATACGTGTCGCCTTGATAATCCTCAACGACTTCCAACACGCCGGCTGATCCGAAACCCTGCAACGGTTTGGCATCGACATGTTTCTTGCCGATTTGGGCCAGATACAAGGCGTAGCCGAAGGTATCTGGCACCTCTTCTGGCAGCGCCCGAAGATCCTTTTTGCTGCTCCCGATCCAGTAAAGAGGTTTGGCATCAGGCATCGATTTTAAGCTATACCCAAATAGGGATAATGTCAATCGGGTCTTCGGTCAAGGGTCAACCCGGTTGCGACCATCCACCAGTTTCGGAGACACTCCGTTAAGACCGACTCTTTTTCACTCAAATCGATAGCTTTCAACGGCCTATAGGCGATCCTGTCTGGGGGCGATCTTTTCCTGCGGCGCGGTTGCAGCT
>VGXD01000155.1 GCA_016873525.1 Nitrospira sp.
CGACATGTCCGAATACCAGGAAAAGTTTACGAGTTCGCGTCTCTTCGGCGCCCCTCCTGGTTACGTGGGGTACGAGGAGGGCGGCCAGCTGACCGAACGGGTTCGCCGCCGGCCGTACTCGGTGGTGCTCTTCGACGAGATCGAGAAGGCGCACCCGGACATTTTCAACGTGATGCTGCAAGTCCTGGACGACGGCGTCCTCACGGACAGCCTGGGCCGCAAAGTTGACTTCAAAAACACCGTCGTGATCATGACCTCCAATCTCGGCACCAAGTTCATTCAGAAGGGGGTCTCGCTCGGATTCCAACGCGCCGAAGGCGAACAGAACCGGCGGATCAAGGACGAAGTGCTGTCGGAGCTGCGGCGGTCGTTCAGTCCCGAGTTCCTGAACCGAATCGACGAGGTGGTGGTCTTCCATCAATTGGAAAAGGAACACTTGATCGTCATCGTCGATATCCTGCTCAAGGAGCTGAACGCGCGCCTGGTGGACCGCGGCATCCAGCTCGAAGTCGGCGACGACGTCAAACAATGGCTCATCAAGGAAGGGTATCAACCCCTGTATGGCGCGCGGCCGATGCGCCGGGCCATCCAAAAAAACATCGGGGACCCGCTCTCGGAAGAGTTGCTCAAGGGCCGGTTCAAAGATTCCCGCAAGGTCAAGGTTGTCTTGCGGGACGATGCACCCTCGTTTACAGAAGAGGAGGCGATGGCGGAAGTCTGATCCCGTCATTCCTGAAACGTTCACGGCCACGACGTGCGGACCCTGCATCGTCGAGGCTCGGGCTGGACAATCGGGCGACCCTCGTGGCGGTATCGCCATGAGGGTCGTGCTGTCTCGATGGGTTTCCCCTATACATCTGCCGCCGCTTTCCTGTACCTTGGCTCAGCGCCCTGGGAAGGGGCCTCGATGCACCTTGGAACGCCGTGACGCCTGCATGAATGTCCTGAACCAAGCCACACCGACTCCGACCATCCTGGGGCTGGAAACCTCTTGCGACGAAACCGCCGCCGCCGTCATCTGCGGCGACGGACGCATTACATCGAGCGTCCTCTATTCGCAGCACGAGGTGCACGGCCGCTACGGAGGGGTCGTGCCGGAGTTGGCGGCGCGCCGCCACATCGAGACGGTGGAGGCCATCGTCTCGGAGGCCATGCGGAAAGCCTCGGTCGGCTGGGCGGATCTCCATGCCGTTGCCGTCACGCGAGGGCCTGGATTGGCCGGAGCGCTCTTGGTCGGCGTCAGCTTCGGCAAAGCGCTGGCCTATGCCGCAGGAATTCCGCTGATCGGCGTCAACCACCTGGAAGGCCACGTCGCTTCGGCCTGGATCGATCAGCCGGATGTGCCCTTTCCTTGCGTGGTGCTGGTGGTCTCGGGCGGGCATACCCATCTCTATCTGGCGCACCAAGACAATTCCTATGAGTTGATCGGACAGACGCTGGACGATGCCGCAGGCGAGGCCTTCGACAAAGCGGCCAAGATGCTCCAGCTTGGCTATCCGGGCGGTCCGGCCGTCGATCGGGCCGCCCGCTCGGGCGACGCCGGCGCCGTGCGATTTCCTCGGCCCTACCGCAAGCAGCGGGGCAACTTCGATTTCAGTTTCAGCGGCATTAAAACGGCCTTGTTGTATTATCTGCGCGACCTCGACCGGTCGGGACAGCCGCGACAGGTGGCCGACATCGCCGCAGGGTTTCAGGAAGCCATTGTCGAAGTCCTGGTCGAGAAAGCCTTCGACGCCGTACGCAGCCATCGCGTCTCGGCCCTGGCCGTGGTGGGGGGCGTGTCGGCCAATACGAGGCTCCGCGCCCTTCTGTCCGCGCGCGCGGCCTCATCCGGCATCCGCCTCGCCCTTCCGGCATCAGCCTATTGCACCGACAACGCCGCCATGATCGCGGCGGCGGGGAGACGGGCCTATCTACAAGGCCGATTCGCTTCATGGGAGATGGAAGCAGAGGCCGACCTGGCCATCCCCCTGCGTGACACCAGGCCTCCCAACCGTTCGCGCCATCGTTCTGGCGGGGCGCCACCGATCGCGGCCTCGCTTCGGAGAGGGTAACATTCCAACCGTTCAGGGCAACATCAACGGATTGAAGGCCAGTCAGTTGCTGCGGCTGGAGCACCTGTATCGCCGGCGGGTGCCGGTCGACAAAGTGATCACGCCGGAACTGGCTCGGGCCTGCACCGAACTTTCGCAGGAACTCCGCTGCCAGATCGGGCTCCTGATTACTAGACGCGGCACGATCGAACAGGTCATCGTGGGCAATGGGCGCGGCCTCTTCATCAACGACCTGTCTCGATTCCGACTCGGCCGGCGTTTCCTGCGCGGGCTCAGGCTCGTGCACACCCATCTGCACAACGAGCCGCTCTCCCAAGACGACCTGACCGACCTGGCCTTGATCCGCCTCGACCTGATCGCCGCCGTTGGAGTCGGCGCGGACGGACTGCCGGCCGACCTGCACCTGGCCCACATTCTCCCCCCCAATCCCCAAGGCCGGATCTGCGATGTCTGGGCGCCCTGTCCGTTCCATGCCTTCCAGTTGGATTGCGACAAGTTCGTAGAATCCCTCGAGGCCGAGTTGGCGCGCGCGACCGCCAACCATCTGGTGCGGGACGGGCAGGAGTCGGCCATCCTGATCAGCGCCTCCAAACAATCGCGCAGCGAGCAGGAGGAGCGCCTCGATGAATTGTCCGAACTGGTCCGGTCGGACGGCATCACCGTATTGGAAGCGGTGCTGCAACGCACCCAGGAGATTCACCCCAAATACCTGCTGGGCAGCGGAAAGCTCAAGGACGTGGTGATCAAGGCCTTGCATCGGGGGGCCGACCTGCTCATCTTCGATCAAAACCTGACGCCGGGGCAGGTCCAGGCCATCGCTGAGGTCACCGAGATGAAGGTGATCGACCGCACGCAGTTGATTCTCGACATCTTCGCGCGCCGCGCCCATAGCCGGGAAGGTAAAGTCCAGGTGGAGCTGGCCCAATTGCGGTACCTCTTGCCGCGCTTGTCCGGAAGCGGCACCGCACTCTCGCGTCTGGGTGGCGGCATCGGCGGACGGGGACCGGGCGAGACCAAGCTGGAGACGGATCGCCGCCGGGTCCGCGATCGGATCGACCACCTCGAACGCGAACTCATCAGCATCGCCCGGCACTACGACCAGCGCCGGGCGCGCCGGGCGCGGCACATGGTCCCCATCATCTCGATCGTGGGCTACACCAATGCCGGCAAATCGACGCTTCTGAATGCGCTGACCGACAGCCAGGTGTCCGCGCAGGACCGTCCCTTCGAAACCCTCGACACTTCCAGCCGACGCCTGCGATTCCCGCGTGATCGGGAGGTCATCATCACGGATACGGTCGGGTTCATCCGCGACCTCCCCAAGGCGCTTGTCGGCGCATTCCGCACCACGCTGGAAGAACTCCACAACGCCGATCTGCTCTTGCACCTGGTGGACGCCAGCGCCAGGGACCCGGAAGCGCAGATGAAGGCGGTGGAGACGATCCTGGATGAACTGCAACTGGACCGCATCCCCCGGTTGCTGGTCTTCAATAAATGCGATCGGCTCCCGGCGGACGAATCCGACGCGCTCTGCCGACGCTACGGCGCGCTGGGCGTATCGGCCCTTCGCCCTGAAACCTTGTCGCCGCTCGTTGAAAAACTGGCAGAGACGCTCGCCGGCGTGTCGCGCGAGGACCAGGCAGCCGCGAATCGGGCTGAAGCGACCCTGCCGGTCGCAGGCGGCATGGCCCTGCCGAGGCCGGCATGACACCGCGAACCGGCCGCGCGAAACGGCCTGAACCCGCAGCCCCCGCTGCCGCCGGTACAGCCCGTGTCCTCCGCATCCTCAAGGCCCTCGAGCGGTCCCTGAAGAGCGCCAAGATCGAATTGGCCCACGGCAATCCGCTCGAACTCCTCATTGCCACCATATTATCCGCGCAATGTACGGACCAGCGGGTCAATCAAGTCACACCGGCCTTGTTCCGCCGGTATCGGCGCGCGAAGGACTATGCGGAAGCCGAGCCGGCCGAACTGGAAGCCTTGATCAGACCGACCGGATTTTTCAAAAGCAAGGCGCGTCATATCGCGGCCTGCGGAAAAGCCCTGGAGCAGCGGTTCGGGGGACAGGTTCCGGACAACATGGAGGCCCTCGTCACGCTTCCCGGGGTCGGCAGGAAAACCGCCAACGTCATGCTGGGCTCCTGGTTTGGGAAACCGGCCGTGGTGGTGGATACCCATGTGAAACGGGTGGCCAACCGGCTCGGTCTGGCCTCCAGCCAGGACCCCGACACCATCGAGCGTGCGTTGCAGCAAGCGATCCCGAGGCGGCTTTGGACGGTCGGCACGCAGCGGCTCCTGTTGCACGGCCGCTACGTCTGCCTGGCGAGAAGCCCGCAGTGCAACCGCTGCGCCATCTACACGGACTGCGCCTGGGAAGGGAGACGCCCCCAATGATCAGAAGCATGACCGGATATGGACGGGCCGAAGCGGCTTGGGCCGGCGGGAGGGCCGTGGCGGAACTGCGGGCGGTCAACCACCGTCATTGCGAAGTGGTCGTCCGCCTGCCGAAAACGCTCTCGATGTTGGAAGACGACTTGAAGCGGACGGTGCAGGAACGCTGCCAGCGCGGACGCATCGAACTGTCGGTGTCGCTGGCCGGCGTCACGGAAGGGGAAAAGACGCTAAGCCTTGACCGCTCCCTTGCCAAACAGTACTATCATCTGCTGCGCGAGCTGCAGCGGGAGCTGCGCCTGGGGGGAACGGTCGATATCGGACTGCTCGCCGGCTTTCGGGACATCGTGGCGGTCTCGGATCAACCGACCGTCGGTCCCCGGCTCAAGCAGCTCGTCAAGCGGCTGACCGGCAAAGCCCTTGCCGATCTTGAGGCCATGCGACGGCGGGAAGGCCAGGCGTTGGCGCGCGATACCAAGGCCCGGCTGCGCCTCGTGCGCGAGAATACGCGCGTCATCGGCAGCCGGGCGCCGCTGGTCGTGCAAGATCATTTCGGCCGGATGAAGGAACGGGTCGAAAAACTCACGGGCGCGGCGCCGATCGACCAGAGCCGCCTCGTTCAGGAATTGGCCCAGTATGCCGACCGATGCGACATCACCGAGGAGTTGACGAGGCTGGAGTCGCATTTCGTGCAGTTCGAAAACATTTTGAAGAGCCGGGACTCGGTGGGGCGCACGATGGATTTCCTGCTCCAGGAAATGGGGCGCGAAGTCAACACGATCGGCTCGAAGGGCAACGACACGGAGATCGCCACCCACGTCGTGCGCATCAAGAGCGAACTCGAAAAGATTCGGGAGCAGGTCCAGAACATCGAATGAGACTGTCTTCCCATTGGACGCGGCAGGCGGTCTGATCGGATCGAAGGCGATGACAAAGGACGCGATGGAACGAAGAGGATTGTTGTTCGTAGTCTCCGCGCCCTCCGGCGCCGGAAAAACTACTCTCTGCAAGGAAATCGTGGGGCTGGTGCCGGGCCTCCGCCACTCGGTTTCCTACACCACCAGGAAACC
>VGXD01000156.1 GCA_016873525.1 Nitrospira sp.
AGACCCGTTGGGCCAGAGCCACGCGCCAGGCGAGGACTTCCGGTGTATCCGCCTCGGCCCTTGTGTCGCAGAAGACCAACCCCTTGATCCGCTCCGGGTACTTGCGATGGAAGGCGAAGAGGAGATAGCCCCCCATCGAGAGCCCGACCAGGACGGCCTGTCGAATGGCCAGGTGGTCGAGGAGGCCTTTCACGTCATCCGCAAAGAGGTCCAAGGTGTAATGCCAGAGCGGGGCGTCTGATTCTCCGTGGCCGCGCAAGTCCACGGTGATGACCCGATAATGTTGCGAGAGGACCAGGCGTTGAGGCTCCCACATCCTGCGGTTGAAGGGGAAGGCGTGTAAGAAGATCACCGGCAGGCCCTGGCCGTCGTCGCTATAGGCCAGATCGATCCCGTTGATCCGTGCTTTCATGCGGGTCTCCTCGAAGAACGGCCGGTGTCTGGGCGACTGTCCTACCATTCCCGCTGGGGGGCGTCAAGATGAGTGCCGGTTCGGCCGATCGGAGGTTTGCGGCGCAGGTCTATTCTGTATAGAATCGTCTTGAATCAGGAGCTGTCCGACGATGGGACGTGACCGCGAGCCGGAACCCGATCTGTTTCATAGCGGGGAGGAGGGGACGGATGTCTTCGCGCCTCTGGCCGAACGGATGCGTCCACGGGACTTCGCGGACTTCGTCGGGCAGGAGGAAATTGCCGCGCCGGACCGGCCGCTCCGGCGGGCCATCGAGTCCGACACGCTGTCGTCCGTCATCCTCTGGGGGCCGCCGGGCTCCGGCAAGACCACCCTGGCCAGGATCATTGCGCGGCGCACCAAGGCGGAGTTCGTCTTCTTCTCCGCCGTGTCCAGCGGCATCCCCGAGCTGCGCACGCTCATCAAGGCGGCGGAGCAGCGCCGCAGCCTGCATCAACAACGCACGATCCTCTTCGTGGACGAAATCCACCGCTTCAACAAGGCCCAGCAGGACGCGTTTTTGCCCCACGTCGAGCGGGGCACGATCATTCTGTTGGGCGCCACGACCGAAAATCCCTCCTTCGAAGTGATCGCGCCGCTCCTGTCCCGTTCGATGGTCGTGGTGCTGCAATCGCTGCCGGATGAGGCGATGGGGACCATACTCGACCGAGCTGTGGCGGATGTCGAGCAGGGGCTGGGCCGGCTCAAGGTCGAGCTGTCGCCGGAGGCGCGACGCCGGTTGATCGGATACGGCAACGGCGATGCCCGATCCTCGCTGACCGCGCTGGAGTTCGTGGCCACGCAGACCCAGGCCCAGCCGGACGGTCGGACGGTGATCGACGAGTCGGCCTTGGATGCCGCTCTGCTCAAGAAGGCGCTCCGCTACGATCGCGCCGGGGAAGAGCATTACAACCTTATTTCAGCCTATATCAAAAGTCTGCGGGACTCGGACGCAGACGGGGCCCTCTACTGGCTGGCCCGGATGTTGGAAGGCGGGGAGGACCCCAAGTTCATCGCCAGGCGCATGGTCATCTTTGCCTCCGAAGATATCGGCAACGCCAATCCCATGGCCCTGGTTTTGGCCACGGCCGTCGTCCAGGCGGTGGAGTTCGTCGGGCTCCCAGAAGCCCAGATCAACTTGGCGCAGGGCACCACGTACCTGGCCTCCTGCCGGAAAGACAATGCGTCGTATATCGGGTTGCTGGAAGCCGTGAAGGATGCGCGGGCCTTCGGCAACCTGGGCGTGCCGAGTCATTTGCGCAACGCGGTCACGTCGTTGATGAAGGATTTGGGGTACGGGAAGGGCTATCGCTACGTCCACGAGGACCCGGCAGCGAAGGAGGAACAGAGCCATCTGCCGGAGCAACTGAGGGGGAAGAAATACTATAGGCCGAAGAAATAGTAACCAGTATGCCGTATTCAGTTTTCAGTGCCGGTTAACTAACGGGCTCTGGTCGAGAACGTGGTGAGATGTCAAAATCAAGACCTGACCTCATCTTCTCCCTGACCCCATCTTCTCATCTTCGCGCTGTAGCGAGGGTTGACAAGTGATGGAACATGCGCAAGAATCGCGGCCCAGGTTGCAGCCTGCCCGGGCGTGCTATGCCGGTCAGTATACTCAATCGTTAGGCCCTGAGGCGCGAAAAATATGATCCCGCAGCAGCCAGTCGATTCGTAGTCATATTCATGACATGTGAGCACGACAATGGAAGCGGTCCTGATATTTCTCATTCTGGTTGTGATTGCGATTTTTGCACTATCAAATCTCCGGCCCGTTTCAGAAAGAATTGAAGAAAGAATTAAGATCGCTGAGGAAAAACGCTATTACGAGAAGGCCGGGACAATCGTCGAGCAACTCGGAGTGGACGGATCATTCTCCGAAGGGAGTCTTACCATCAATGTCAAGCGCCTCGAATCATCGGACGCTCGTTGGGAAACGGTGACAATTTGCAATGCTGGTGAAGAGGTTTATTGTCACAAGTAGTACACTCAAACCCACTCAACTGATCGATATGGTCGCCGCTATCAATTGAGTTATGACGAGGGGGACTTTCACTTCACCGTAAAATCGTACATACCCGGCCGATGGGAAACCCAGTTGGAGCGCCATCTGCGAGCCGCCGAAGAGAAGCTTCGACGCACCAAGAAAGCGACGGAGGAAAAGGCGCTTCAGGACAAACGCAAGCGGTTTGGACTATGAATGCGCTACGGAGGAAAAGAAAAGGTGTCGGGAGTCTTTTTTGAGGAATCATTGCCCGACGCGTGGTGGGCCGATGTTTCCGTCCCGCTCCCTCGCTGCTCCTCACGCAACAGGCCCGCCTGTGCAGTCGTCTCCGCCCTTGACCCAAGATCGCCTGGCATGTACCATTTGTACAATTTGTACGTTCAGTGCAGTTGAAATCTATGCGAGAGGTGATCCATGGCGCATCTGCCTGCCAGTAAGGCGCGAGAGGGTTTCGCGGATACGATCAACCGTGTGGCGTTCGGGAAAGAGCGTGTGGTGTTGCGTCGGCGAGGGAAAGACATCGCTGCCCTGGTGCCGATGGCCGACCTGCGGCTCTTGGAAGAGCTCGAAGATCGTATCGACCTCGTGGACGCTCGGGCTGCGTTAGCTGAAACCAAGAAGAAGGGGGCCAAACCGCTCGATGCGATTCTGAAGGATCTCGGCCTCTAGCCTTCCATGGCCTATTCGATTCTCCTCGCCCCGTCTGCTGAACGTCAGCTCAAAGCCTTCACGCCGCCGACTCAGAAACGCCTCGTGAAGCGCATGAAGACCTTGCGAGACAATCCGCGCCCGCAGGGTGCGAAGAAACTTGCCGGCGAGGACGATCTGTACCGCATTCGAGAGGGTGACTATCGGATCATCTACACGATCCGCGATAAAGAGTTGATCGTCCTCGTTGTGAAGATCGGCGATCGCAAAGAGGTCTATCGTTCCTGATGCAGGGCTGCCTATTTGGATTTTCGCTATCCTGCTACGCCGCTGCCAGCTTCTTCTTCACGTCGTCCAATTCGTCCGACAGGCTCGACCACTTGGCGGTGAGCCGTTCCATGTCGTGCTTTCAGCGCTCTTGCTCCTGGAAAAGGATAGGGTCCTTGTAATGACAACAGCGTCACGCTAGACTTCTGGTTATGGCACGACCGTTATGACTCGCGGTGCGCTCAAACGTGAGATTCAGCGGGTCGTGGTTGGCCTATGGCTGGCATGGAGGGATGGGAGATGAAATATCGAGTGTTCATTGAGCAAGATGAGGATGGCGTGTACGTTGCCGAAGTGCCCTCGTTGCCTGGTTGTATTTCTCAAGGGCACACTCGCGCCGACGCTCTAAAGAATATCAGAGAGGCCATTGCCGCGTATCTTGAGAGCGTCGAGGCACATGACGAACCGATTCCGCCTCCGATCTCAGAAGAGATTGTGGAGGTGTCAGGGTGAGCGAGTTGCCTCGAATTTCTGGGCGCGAAGTCGTTAAAGCGCTCAAGAAGATCGGGTACGAGTAGGATAGACAGAAAGGAAGTCACATTGTGCTGAGGCAAACAGCCCATCCACATAGGCGTGTGACTGTTCCGGACCACAAAGAAGTTGCAAAAGGGACGCTGCGAGCAATCATTCGTGAGGTTGGTCTGACAGTTGAAGAGTTCAAAGACTTTCTTTGAAGGAAAGAGAGCCGTGTCTGACTTGGCGATACGCGCAAGCGTGCTGCGTGATCTTCACGCGTGAGCCCAGGCCCAGACAGTATCTGCTGCCCTGCTACACCGCCGCCAGCTTCTTCTTCACGTCGTCCAATTCGTCCGACAGGCTGGACCATTTGGCGGTGAGCCGCTCCAGGTCGTGCTTCCAGCGCTCTTACTCCTGGTGCAGCTCGTTCCAGCGGGCTGAAAATTTCTTGCTAAGTGCTGGGAAAGTTCATAGGATTCCCAAACCTCTCATTCCGCATCCAGACTGCGGCGAGCATACGCCCGATTTGCCTGATGCGGAGCGTTGGGCTGCTTGTCGGTGAGTGCGATGACGAACAGATCTGACTTTGAACCGATGCTCGAGATTGCCATCGAGGAGGCGCGGATCGGCCTCTCGGAAGGCGGCATTCCCATCGGCGCCGCCCTGTTCAGGCGCGACGGGACGCTGCTCGGGCGCGGGCACAATCGCCGGGTTCAGGAGAACGATCCCTCCGTTCACGGCGAGACGGACGCCTTTCGCAAGGCTGGGCGCCAGCGCAGCTACCGAGACACCATCATGGTGACGACCCTTGCGCCCTGCTGGTATTGCAGCGGCCTCATTATCCAGTTTGGCATCGGCGCCGTCGTCGTCGGAGAATCCCGAACTTTTTCCGGCGGTCTGGACTGGCTGCGGGAACGGGGCATCGAGGTGATCGACCTCAATTCGGACGTCTGCCGGCGCATGCTGGCCGAATTCATCACGGCGCATCCCGAGCTGTGGCACGAAGACATTGGTCAGCCCTGAGCGGCTTCGAGCTTCTTCTTCACGTCTTCCAGTTCATCGGCAAGGCTCGACCACTTGGCGGTCAGCCGTTCCAGGTCCTTCTTCCAGCGGGCTTGCTCGTCGTGCAGGCCGCTCCAGCGGACGTGGTCTTTATAGAGGGCTGGGTCGGCCAGTTCTTGCTCGCGGCTCTTGACGCGGGCTTCCAGTTCGATCACCTCGGCTTCCGCCTTGGCCACTTGTTTCTCCAGTCTGGCCTGCGCCTTGGTCAGCTCCCGGCGCTCCCCGGACTTGCTCTTCTCGGCCGGGGGCGGAGACAGGGAGCGGCTGCCCGCTTGAGCCTGTTTCTGGGTTGGCGCGAGGTCCGCGGTGGATTCCTTGATGGACTCCAGTTCCTGGGCCCGTTTCCAGAGGTAGTATTCGTAGTCCCCGTAGTAATCCCGCGCCTTGCCTTCATCGATCTCCACCACGCGGGTGGCGATGCGCGTGAGGAAGGTCGGGTCGTGCGAGATGAAGATGATCGTGCCGGGGAATCCCGTCAGGGCGTCGGTGAGCACGTCCACGGAGGAGGGGTCCAAGTGGTTCGTGGGCTCGTCCAGCAGGAGCGTGTTCGCCGGTT
>VGXD01000157.1 GCA_016873525.1 Nitrospira sp.
CGAGATCGATCCTCGAAGGGGTTGCTGAGCCGCTTACCGGCGCCCATTTTCCACTGGTGTTCATCGAAGCCTTCCTTTGTCCGTTGGGGTTCACACGCTCGACGATGGACCGAGGACGGGCCCAAAATCTGAGCAACAAAGCGTGCGAGTCGTACTCTGAAAACCGGCACGCATGGCAAGAGACTTCAAGACCGCCGCCCAGTAGCGCCGGCCGTCAGGCAGGAAAGAGCGCTTGACGAGCACCTGACTTATAAGCTACGGTAGCTTGTTGATGGATACGCTCACGACACGAGAGATCGTCGAGGCCCTCAAGAGCGACGGGACGCCAGTTAGCGCGAAGCTACTGGCCGACTACGTAAGGCGTGGCTTGCTCGATCCGCCCATCCGCATGGGCAAGGTTGACGGCGGGCGAGGCTCAGAGAGCCACTGGCAGGCATCGACCCTGGGATCCCTCAAGGAGATCTTGCGCCTGCGGGCTGAAGGCATGCCCTATCGGGATATAGGCGATCGAGTGGCCACGCGTGGCCAGGCCCGTAAGAGAGCCAGGCGCCTGACGTTGACCGTCTGGCTACCCGAGCACGTGGCCGCCAAGCTTGAGGATGCTTCTCAGACGGCCGGTGTGCCGGTGATCTCGCTGCTGCAACTCGGTGCCAGGCTGTACCACGAGGCCCCGCACCGGGACACGATCCAGGACTCGCTCCAACTCAGCCTCATGGCCGCCGACCTGACGGATCTGCCGGCGTCAGAGATGACCTCGCTTCTCTGGGCAGAGATGGCAGCCGATTACGTCCGAGTGTCGGATGCCTTGGCCCACGGGAAGCTACCGTCGCCCCAGATCCACGACGCCTACCTGATCTGGCGCTCGATTCAAGACGGCAGACACTCGGCAAGGGTCTTGATGGCTGTAGGCATTGGCCATTCGGATATCGAGCGCGACGGTGTAATCGTCGGCAGCCTGACTACGTTTGGTGACCGAGTGCGCGTGTTCAGACCTGCGGAATCGTTGCTCTCGGACCCCGACCGATGCCACGCCCTCGCCGCCGACTTGGGGGCCGTGCTGATCTCGGCTGAAGGGCATGACTTCAACCGGCACGGCGCAGCTCAGGCGCTTGGCCAGATCGCGGACTGGATAGGCAAGGGGAAGCAGCATGGCTAGGAAGAAGAAGCCGATTCCGAAGCTGGTGCCGGGATCGTCTGTTGTCTTGTACGCCAGGGCAAGCAGCGACGACGACAAGCAGGAAGGCTCGATTGAAGCGCAGATCGACGCGTTGCGCGTATGGGCAGAACAGCAGAAGGGCTATCGCATCGCAGAAATCTGCATCGACCGCATGTCGGCAGGAACACCGGTTCAGAAGCGGCCCGGGTTCCGTGCCGCTTTGCGCCATATTCGAGAGGCCGGTGGCCTGATCCATGGGCTGCTGTGCCGACGGGTGGATAGGGCGTTTCGAGGTATCGATGTCCTTATCCCGGCAGAGACGGTCCTCGAAGAACTTCGTTGCCGGCTGGTCGGTGCAGAGGATCCTATTAGCTCTGATGGAGAACACGAAGCCTATGCCACGATGATCCGAACCATCCTAGTGGCCGTCGCGCAGATGCAGCGTCAGCTGACCTCAGAGATGGTGCGCGATACCCAGGCCTTTCGGCACAAGCAAGGCTTGCCGCACGGGGGTAAAGCGCCGTTCGGTTACTGCAACATCACCCGAGAGGACCGTGGCGGCCCCATGATCGGTACACCGTGGGTTCCTGATGAGTCGGAACGGTTCGGCGCCAAGACGCCTGCCGAATGGGTCCGCTGGATGTTCGAGCAGGCCCTCAACCCGACCGTCCTGACCGACGCCAAGGGGAACCGATGCACGACCATGAGTTTCTCCGCCATGGCCTGCTACCTGCAAGAGCAAGGCGTCCCGACGCCATCCAAGCTGAACTGGATGCAGCGGCCTATAGAGAAACGCGAGGTCACGCGACAAGTCCGAGAGCGTAACAAGGCCATCTGGCAGCAGTCACCGGAACTTGGCAAGAAGTTCAAGGAGGATTATGCAGAATTCTGGGACTCGACCCAGGTTGAAGATATGCTCAAAAGCCGGCACTACCTCGGCGAAATCGTCCTTAACGGCGAGTGGATACCCGGCCGGCACCAGCCGCTTATCGACCGCGAGATCTTCCGCCAGGTACAAGGTGTGCTCGGGACGATCGGGCCAGTGGTGAGACGAAAGCCCACAACTCGGCACGATATGCTGCTAAAAGGCATGCTGGCCTGCGGGTGCAGGGGCCTGATGACGCGGCACCAGGCGGGACCGGACCGGTTCTGGTATGCCTGCAACCTTGTAAAGAAGTCTCGGATGAAGGGGTGCGACAATCCCCGCCATCGTGACTTCCGGGTCCACGAAGCGGCGCACAAGCTGCTACTCGCCGGCCTGATTGCGAAGTGGGAGGAAACCAGGCCGTTGATCCCAGACCTGCCGGCGCCCATGAAGTCAGGCGCTAGCGATGCCGAGCGCCAGGAACTCATCGCCGAGCGCGAGCGCGTCTTGTACCTGTTCCAGAAAAAGCACATCTCGGAACGCGAGCTTGACGCCAAGCTCGACCCGATCCACGCCCGACTCGCCGAGATCGACCGAGGACGCGAGCTGCCAGACAGCATCGCCCGAACCCAGGAAGAGATCGAGGGCATCCTCGACACAATCCAGAACGACTGGGACAGCATGCCTCTGGCCTTGCAGCAGTTGGTGCTACGCGCCTATGTGCCGGTCGGATTCCGGCTCTACAAGCACCGCCTGAGTGCCATCGTTGCCGGCCAGGAAGTCAGCGTCGAGGTCGAGCGAGGCGAGGCGGGCCACGCCGACGTGATGGACGGCTGGTGCGGCACGGTCGAGGCTGCCCGGCACCTCGGCAAGGGCGAGAGCACCATCAACCTTTGGGTCAAGCAGAAGAAGATCCCTGCGGTCCGGCTGCCGAACGGCAAGTACCGCATCCCTGAACAGGCCTTCATGCGAGTGGGGAACAGCTACACGCTAGCCGAGGATGCCTGGGACCGTTGCGAAGAGGTCATCGCAGCGTTCGAGGCCAACGAAAAGAGGCACCAATCGCCAGATTGTGGCAATCAGTGCCTTAGTCGGAGCGGCGGGAGCGCTACCCGGATCTTTCCCCCTTGGCGATCGGGGGCCGGAGGCATACCGCCAATACTGGTTCAGGATCCAGTTCCAGCGCCGGTCCGCGGCTAAGGCTGGGATCGATTTGCGGAGGGATCGTCGATCAACAGGGCCTCATACCAACTAGAGTGCGGGTCATTGCGTGGTGGCGTGTGAATTCCGGAATCCACCGGTCATCTTTTCCGGAATTCACAGTGGGCCAGGAATGCCCTATGCTTGCTAGTCATGAAGCTGCTGTTCGCTAGCCTGTCTGTCCTGGGTGGAATCCTGGCAATGGCCTGCCCCGCAAGGGCGGAAGGCGCCATGGCTGCGGAATTCGCGCCATGGTGAACACCAAAAACGGGCGAACGTGAACGCCAAAAACGGCGGATGGTGAACGCCAAAAACGCTCGACCGTGAACGGCAAAAACGGTCCATCGTGAACGCCAAAAACGGACCAAGGTGAACACGGTGATCGACGTCACGAGTTTTCCGGCCAAAGGGCCGCAGATTCGCGATCAGGGCGACCTATAGGTCGACGGCGCTGGATGGGAACCAGGTCGTCCCACGAGGGAGGGGACGACATTGGCGGCAAGCAGACTATCCATGCGCAAGATCAGAGAAATCCTTCGCCTCAAATGGGACCTCGGCCTCACGCACCGCGAGATCTCGCAACGCTGCGGCTCGTCTTCGGGTGCGATTACCGAGTGCCTCAAGCGCGCTCAGCGCGCCGGCCTGGCGTGGCCACTGCCTGAAATCGACGACGCCGAGCTGGAAGCGCGGCTGTATCCGCCGGCGCAGACGGCGGTGGCCGAGAAGCGCGCCATGCCCGAGATGGCGCAGCTTCAGGTCGAGCTTCGTCGGCCCGGCGTGACGCTTCGCCTGCTCTGGGAGGAGTATTACGCCCAGAGCCCGCAAGGCTACCGCTACACGCAGTTCTGCGTGCTGTACGGGCGGTGGCTCAAGTGCCAACGGCCCACGATGCGCCAGGTCCACGTCGGCGGCGACAAGCTCTTCGTCGACTATTCCGGCAAGCGGCCCGTCATCGTCGATCGCGAGACCGGCGAGCTTCGGCCCGTCGAGCTCTTCGTAGCGGTGATGGGCGCTAGCAACTGGACTTATGCCGAGGCGACGCTGACACAGCGCAGCCAAGACTGGATCGCCAGCCACATCCGTACCTACGAGGCAATGGGCGGCGTGCCGCGGACCAACGTGCCGGACTGCCTCAAGTCCGGCGTCACGGTTCCGGACCGCTACGAGCCCGTCGCGCAGCGTACCTACGCCGAGATGTGCCGCCACTACGGCACGTCCGTGTTGCCGGCCAGGCCGGGGAAACCCCGGGACAAAGCCAAGGCTGAGGTCGGCGTCCAGATTGCTCAGCGCTGGATACTGGCGCGGTTACGCAACGAGCGGTTCTTCAGCATCGAGGAGCTCAACGAGCGCATCGCCGAGCTGCTGGTCGAGCTCAACGGCCGTAAGATGCGGCGCTACGGCGCCAGCCGACAGGAGCTCTTCGAGCGGCTGGATCGCCCGAATCTCGTCCCCTTGCGGCCCGATCGCTTCATCTACGCCGAGTGGAAGCACGCCAAGGTCAACATCGACTACCACATCGAGCTGGAGCGGCACTATTACTCGGTCCCCTGGCAACTGATCCACCAGGAGGTCGAGCTGCGCTACACCGCCCTCACCATCGAGGTGCTGCACAAGGGGCGCCGCGTGGCGTCGCACCTACGCAGTTACTCAGCGAGTAAGCCGGGGAAAGGCCCTCCGCCGCCGACAGCGCGTTGGCATACGCCACCGCGTCCCACCAGGACACCTGCTCCACCGGTTTGGTCGAATTTCCGCGGAAATTCGACGGATTGTTCCCCATCAGCGCCTGCCACTGGGCCTGCGTCACCTCCGTGGTCTGCATGTAGAATCCACGCGTCAACTTCACCGGGTGCTGCGTCTCGTCGGACTCCCGGCCCGATTCGTCGGCGGGCGAACCACTCAAGAACCTCCCTGCCGGCAGCCAGATGAACTGGATGGTCACGCCGCCGTCCAAAAACACAGCGCGGCCGGAAACAGCGAGTGCCCGGTGAGCGCCGACCGCTGCCGCCACGCTCGCGGCAGCCGCAACGGCAAGCGTCAGGCCGGGGCGAGCGACGCCCGGCCTGGTCGGACGCCGCCGGTTCCCACCGATCTCCAAGAATCGGCGTATCCACGACCTCAACAAGGAAAAGGCCCTTCCTGAAAACACGCGATCCGCCTGAAAGACGTCTCGGCAAGCCCGACGGGGCCAATCCCGGGGATGCCCCGGGCAGGCGCGGGCTCGGAGACGATGGTCAAGGGGGTGGCACGGCCGGCGCGACCGCGATCGCATCGGGACTGGCC
>VGXD01000158.1 GCA_016873525.1 Nitrospira sp.
TCATCGTCAGAGCAATCTGTACCAACTACTGCTGGAAATGCTCAGGCAAGACCCGCTAAACTAGTCATGACCCAAAATAGATACGGGCTCTCGCGGGAAATACCAGAGGACGTAAAACGCATAGTGCGTCGTGAATGCGGATTTGGTTGTGTCATATGTGGCCTTGCAATTGCCCAATACGATCATTTTGACCCTCCCTTCAAAGACGCGAAAGAGCATAATCCTGCAGGAATCGTGGCCCTATGCGGTGCATGCCATGACAAGAAGAGCAGAGGTTTCTGGTCCGCGGAAAAGATTGCCGAGGCCCGGAAGAAGCCCATTACTTTCCAGGCCGGATACTCACGTGATGCCTTCGACCTAAAATCGCCTTTTGTGCTCGGCCTGGGCAGCTCGCCAATATCAAATGTTTCAACAATTGTCAGGACGGAGGAGGGGGAACGTTGGTTTGTTATAGAGGACTCCGAAGTTCAGGGGGGTCCTGTTCGGCTCTCAGCACTGTTTTATGATAAAAATGGACGGGTATCTCTGGAAATCCAAGGAAATGAATGGCGATGCTTCTCGGGTCAGTGGGACTTTGAGGTGGTAGGCAAGACAATTACCGTTCGGAAAGGGCCTGATGACATCGCTCTTCAATTAGTGGTTGATCCTCCTCATGTAATTCGGGTGACACGTCTTGTCATGCAGAAAGGCGATATAGGAATCACTATAGAACCTCCTGGGGTGGTAACGATTAGACGTGGTGAGGGCTTTACAATTTTTGAAGACAATTTCGTAAGCGGTGCAGACTCTGTGTTTGTTGTTTAGCGATTCAAGGGTAGCCATTGGCTCTTTACGAATATCAGTGCGAGAATTGCAATAGCCGATTCGATGAGATCCGCAATCTCTCTCAGAGAGACGAACCTTTTAAGTGCAAGAAGTGTGGAGGGAGTTGCAAGCGTATATTGTTTCCATCATCACCTGCTTTTCCCAAGGGTTTGCACCCAGAAGGAGACAGCCAAAGCCCCGGAGGACCTACCGCAATTCGCATCGATGGTCCAGCGACTGGGTGGAGAATAGAAAATAACGTGTTTATGGGTTTGGCTTGTGGGGTAGATGCCGATCAGCGGGCACAGATATCACTCAAGGGAAATAAATTCATCGACGTTGACGTTCCAGTTAAGCGACGCAAGAAACGATAAATCGGACCTACAAGCTTGACACGGGGCCAGGCCTACTAGCGGTCTGGCCCCATTTCTATTTTTTAGTTCGGGCGCGGCTGGAAGGGATGGGCACGGAGGCGGGCGGTATGGCGGGAGCGGGGTGTTGGAAAGCCGAGAGGGGTGCCGGGCGCCGTTCCGCTATTCCGATGAGGCGACCGGCCAACAGTAAGGTGGGGAGTAGCCGTGGCTGATCAACACATCATGTCCGACGCCGGAGCTGCCCGCCCTTCGTCAGCCGCGTCTTCTTACTTCTCGCTGCTCTTCAGCACCACAAAAAAGGCCCGGGTTTCGCGCATGACGCGGAGCAGCACCGTTTCGCCACGCCGCACTCTCGCCACCGCCGCAGTAAATTCGCTGACGGACGAGACCTCGCCACGGTTGAGTTCCTTGATCAGGTCGCCCTCCCGCAGTCCCTCCGCCTGCGCGATGCTGCCTTGATCCACCCTGGCAATCAGGACGCCCTTGGTGTCTTTCAGTTTGAATTTCTCGGCCAGCTCGGCGGTCAGGTCCTGCACGTCGATGCCCAGCTTGACTTCGGATCGCGATAGGGGAAGCGAGGCGACGATCGCGCTTTCCCGTCGCTCGCTTAGGAGAACCGACAGCATCTGGCGTTTGCCGTCCCGCACCACCTCGATGCCGGCGGCGGCGCCGGGTTCAATGTTGGCGATGAGTCTGGAGAGCGCGTTGGGCGTGTCGACGATCTTGCCGTCCACCTTCGTGATGATGTCGCCCGGCTTGATGCCGGCCCGCGCTGCCGGGTCGCTTTCGAAGACTTCGTTGACCAGGACGCCTTCACCCTCGGTTACGCCGAACTTCACAGCGAGGTCAGCCGTGACCGGTTGAATGCCGACCCCCAGCCAGCCGCGCACCACCTTGCCGCGAGACAGCAGTTGCTGAAACACTTGCTTGGCCATGTTCGAGGGAATCGCAAAGCCGATCCCTTGGGCATAGTTGATGATGGCCGTGTTGATGCCGACGATTTCGCCATGCACGTTGAACAGCGGGCCTCCGGAGTTGCCGGGGTTGATCGAGGCGTCTGTCTGGATGAAATTCTCGTAGCGGGAGAGGTTCATATTTTCGCGCCCTACGCCGCTGACCACGCCCAGGGTGACGGTTCGGTCCAGTCCGAACGGGTTGCCCACGGCCAGGACCCACTGGCCGACTTTGACCGTTCCGGAGTCTCCGAACTGGGCGAAGGGGAGGGCCCGATCCGTGGTGACCTTCAAGACGGCCAGGTCCGTATCTTGATCCCTGCCGACGACCTGCGCGATGAGCTTGCTCTTGTCCGAGAGGCGGACTTCCACCTCTGAGGCGTCGCCGACCACGTGGTTATTGGTGAGGATGTAGCCTTGCGCATCGATGATGACGCCGGAGCCTGAACCCGGCGTGCTGGGCGTGCGTTCTTTCGGAGCGTCTTTCGAGCGGCTGGGACTTTGCGCCGGAAAGACATTGACGACGGATGGTTTCACCCGTTCGGCCAGGTCCGTGATGACGCTTTGGATCTCTTCCATGAGGCGGATGCCGTGGCTGTCGGTTGCGGCCAGCGCTGGGCCGACGATGGAATATCCTGTCCCAAGGACGATCGTCAGGACGATGATGGTTCTGATGGCGATGTGCATGCAACCTCCTGGCGGAGAGAGAAGTCCTTTGTGGAGCCAGCCCCAGGGTCTGCGTTAATTCTACATTACGCCGTGGCGGTTTCAGGCGAAGGCTCGCTGCGTATCGGTGAAAAAATGGAGCGCCTGGGTGACCTCGTTGCGTAGCCCAAGCAAGACGACGGCGTCGCCGGTTCGAAAGGGCGCCGTCTCGCATGCGGTCACCAGCGTGGGCCCTCGCAAGATAACCACAATGCGAACTGTGGGAGGCAGTGCAAGCTGTCCGACGGTTTGGCCGCAAGCCGACGATCCTTGGGTGACCACGACCCGTTCAATGGTCGCCGAACGGGTCAGGAGATCTTCTTGGATTTTGACCAGATCCTCCGTGAGCGTTTCTGTCTCTAGTTCGCGCACCAATGCATCAACTTTCAGGAGGTCATTTTTGAGGAGCCGTGCTCTGGCGGCAGCGTCGGAGAGATGGGCCGCGACCTTGCGTAAGTTTTGTTGCCGGTCGGCGGCCTGGTCGGACGTGCTGCTCTGGGTGGCCTGTTGGGCCAGAAAGGCGCCGGTTTCTTGCTGAATCGCCTCCATCTGTTGGGCAATGGAGGAGGCCTGCCAGTGGAGTTTTAGGATGTGCACCTTTCGATTGACCCGGTCTGAAACGGCCAGCAGGGTTTCATGGAGCGCTGTCAGTGTCAGCGTAAATTCTTTTCTAATGCGCTGGAGAAGCTCGGCGGTCATGCGGATTGTCTCATTCTTAAGTTAAGTCGGATAAGATCGATTATGTAAACTATTAGAATTGCCGATCTTGGACTCGGTGCCCTGCCAGAGTCTCTTGATATTGTCTTTATGTCTGAACGCAATCATTCCGCTCACCAGCCAGGCAAAGACCTGAAAAACTGCGCTCTGCCCAAGTAAAGCGGCCAGTACTGGAAGCGCTGCGAAGGCTGCCAAGGCCGCCCCTGATGAGTAGCGCCAGATAGCGGCCGTTGCCAACCAGACTGCCAACATGGTCAGGCCAATGGTTGGCGCAACGCCAATTGTGGCCCCCAAGGCCGTGGCCACCCCCTTGCCGCCTTGAAATCGAAGAAACACCGAATGCAGGTGGCCTGCAATTGGGCACAAGGCCACGGCTAGAACAGCGGCTTCCCGGTCCAGCGCATGAGCGGCAGTCCAAGCGACAAGCCAGCCTTTTCCTGCATCGCCGGCGAGGGTTAAGAACCCGGCCGTCTTCCCTGAGACGCGCAGAACGTTGGTGAATCCAATGTTGCGGCTGCCTGCGGTCCGAGGATCGATGGTGCCGAGGCACTTGGCTACTACTATGCCGAATGGGACCGAGCCAAGCAAGTACCCGGCTAAAGCCATTCCTGCGAAAAGCCAGTCCGTCGATGCCAGGTTAGTTTGCAAGATTCTTTAAAGGCCTGCACGTGCAGTGCATACTTAAAGTATATCTAGAGTCTTTTTGTTGCTACCTTGCGCCAGAAATCAACGAGGTATTGGCCGCCGGAGACAAGGGCCAGGACCAGGGCGACATAGAGCAACCCGGTACCGAGAAGGTGCAGCGGATGGGCCATCGAGGTCAGGCTGCTTTCCAGAATCAACAGGACAATGGCGATGACCTGCGCCGTCATTTTCCACTTCCCGATTGTTTCTGCCGACAAGACGATGCCTTCCGAGGCGGCGATGGCGCGTATGCCGGTCACCGCCACCTCCCGCGCGATGATCAGGATGGCCACCAAGGCGACGACCCGGTCGAACTGCACGAGTAGGATCAGTCCGGAGAGGACGAGCAGTTTGTCGGCAATGGGATCGAGCAGCTTTCCCAATTTTGTGATCTGGCCTCGGCGTCTGGCCACGTAGCCATCCAGCAGATCCGTGACGGCTGCCACGATGAAGACGAGCGCTGCGATCAGAGAGCGCATCGGGGTTGGGCTGGAAAATAAGACGACAAAGACAGGGATCAGGAGGATACGGGCCAGGGTGAGCAGGTTGGCGAGATTCACATTGCCGACGGATTTTTGCGAAGCTAAGGGCTCAGGGTGCGTTTCCGGCTGTTTGAGCGCCTCGGTGACGCGCATCAGACGACTCCGCTCTTCAGCAGATCGTGGAGATGGATGATCCCGGCAACCCCTGCCCCATCCGAGACGACCAGCGAGGTGATTGAAAACTGTTCCATGATCTGGAGCGCGCGGGCCGCCAATTCGTCCGGGCCGATGGTTCGAGGCTGTGTGCTGGCCAAGTCCCCTGCCTTGGCCTTGGCCAGATCGAGTCCCTTTTCCAGGTGACGCCGCAAGTCCCCGTCCGTGATCACGCCCATCAAGTGCCCCTTGGAATCGACCACGGTCGTCATGCCGAGCTTCTTGGTGGTCATTTCCAGGATCGCCTCGTGGACCGAGGCCTGGTGTCGGACCGTGGGGATCGCCTCCCCCTGGTGCATGAGGTCGCGGACTTTGAGCAGGAGCCGTCGCCCCAGGGTGCCGCCCGGATGAAACTGGGCGAAGTCGTCTTCCTTCAGCCCGCGTTTTTGAAGCAGGGCGATGGCCAAGGCGTCCCCCATGGCCAGGGTGGCGGTCGTGCTGGCGGTGGGCGCCAGGCCCATGGGACAGGCCTCTTCGCTCACCGACACATCCAGGACCACATCGCTGTTCTTGGCCAAGGTTGACTGCATCCGGCCGGTCATGGCGATGACGCCGATATTCA
>VGXD01000159.1 GCA_016873525.1 Nitrospira sp.
CCGCGAAAGCCAGCCCCTTCACGTCGTAGATTCCGGCTGAAATCGTCTCCCCGTGACCGGGCAGGTCGATGCGAGACATGGTCTTCACGGTTGCCTCATCCGACCAGCCTTGTTTTTGATAGTATCCTCGATAGTCCTGCTCGACAAGTTCGATCTCCGTCAACCACTGCACACTCTTCATGCCATAGACCCCCGGCACGATAATCCGAGCGGGAAAACCGTGGCCCTGCGGAAGAGGCGCCCCGTTCATCCTATAGGCCACCAGCACGTCTCCAACCAGAGCCCGTTCGATGGTAATGCTGTCCGAATAGCCGTCCGCCGCCCTGAACACCACATCGTAGGCCTTGGAGTGTATTTCCGCCTCCACCAACAAAGCCTTCAACGGCACTCCCTCCCATGCAGCGGTGCTGACGGCGTCCCCCGCAATCCTGTTGCCTATACATTCGAGCGTGACGATCTCGGAAACTCCGGGGCGAGCCAGCAGTTGGAGATAGCTCAACGTCAGGGGTTTCTCGACCAGCCCCTTCAGAGTCAGTGCCCAATCCCGCATGTCCACCGAAGGGGGGCTGCGGTAGGAGGTAACATAGAACTCTTCGTTCGGAGTAATCGCAGGCGTCAGCCTGGCCGGAGCGCCGAAGAACTTGTCCAGCGCACCGCCCATCGCAGATTTCGGGAGTGGAATGGTTGAGGCCAAGGCAAACCCACCGGCAATTTTCAGGAAGTCCCGGCGCAGCAACCTCCGCATCATGGAAATGCCTCATTAGGGTTCGGTCAAGAGGGAACGGATCACCCGCTCGGTTTCCTGATGGCCCCCTTCGCCGACCCGCACGTAGCGGATCACCCCCTGTTTGTCGATCAGGTACAGGACCGGCCAGTAACGGTTGCCGTAACGGTTCCAGATGGCAAAGTCGTTGTCGATGGGGATCGCGTACGTGATGCCGTGCTCGTCCGCATAGCGCTTCACCTTCTCGACGTCGTGCTCATACTTGAATTCCGGCGAATGGACGCCGATGACGACCAGTCCCTGATGCGCATACTTCTTGTGCCATGCCTTCACGTACGGCTCGACGTTCCGGCAGTTGTAACAGCCGAAGGTCCAGAACTCGACCAAGACCACCTTTCCCTGAAGATCGGCGACCGACTGAGGGCCGGAATTGATCCAGACGGAAGCAACGAAGTCCGGCGCCTTCATGCCGATGGCGGCCTGGAGCTGGGGCGCAGCCAACAGCAGCCCGACCATCGTGCCGATCAGCAGGGGCCGCTTGGATGCGGGCATACAGACGCCTCCTTCTTGAACAGGATATCGCCGTAATAGGCGGTCGCCGATTCCTTGGTATTGTCCGTGTCGGTCATGATGGCCACGCCGGAGATCAGCGGCGGCTCTTCGCCGAAGGCCTTCTTATAGTCTTCGTAGACGTTCCGCTGCTCCACCACCCACGTTCCGACTCCCGCGCCCCCGCTCCGCACCACGATCATCTTGGCAAAATCCGTGTAGGCGTTGTCGAGAATCGCGCCGAGGGGAGCCTTGGTGTCCCAGATGTAGTTGAGCGCGCCGATCGGAATGTCGCCGAACAGCAGGCGCCCGGCCTGGTACTTGGCCTGCTTGGAGAAACTGACCTTGTCCGAATCATACTCGAACGTGATGTAGAGCCGGGCCGGATAGTCATCCCCATCCTTCCGGGTCACGTTGCTTGTGCGGAGGAGGCTCTCGACCTTCCAGCGCCATTGGACGATCGGATGGTCTTTGAGGTCAATCCTGACCGGCTTGACGATTCCCGACGCAGCGGCCTTGCTGACCGCTTTGACAACGACCCTGTCTCCATCGTTGACGAGTGCATACGTCGTATGCCGCTCGATCTTTTTGAACGTGAGCGGCTTCCATCCGGTCGGCAGGCGCGGGCCTTCCGACTCCGCCGAAAACTTCCCCACCTCGAGGACGGACGGCGATTGAGCTTGGAGGGGTCCGGTTGTCGCCATGGCCAGCGCCAATCCAATCGCAAGGATGACATACACGTTACACCTCAAATCCCTGCGTACCATTCGTAGCCCTGGTCCTCCCAATAGCCCCCCTTGCCGCCGGCGATGGACTCGAAGCTCTCGACAAGCTCGATCCGCATGATGTACTTGGCCTGCTTGTAGCCAAGCTGTCGCTCAACCCGCAACCGGACCGGCGCGCCGTGTTGGATCGGGAGGGCCAGATCGTTGATCTCGTAAGCCAGAATGGTCTGGGGGTGGTGGGCGTCCTCGAAATCGATGCTCTCATAGTAGGGTCGCCCATCCTCATCCGGGTCCGCGCAGTGAAAGACGATGTAGCGGGCCGAAGGCAGGGGCCGGACCCGCTCCAGCAACTCGCTGAGCTTGCCCCCCTTCCACTTCGCAATCGCGCTCCAGCCCTCCACGCAATCATGGCGCGTGATCTGAGTGCGCGAGGGAAGCGCGCGCAGCTCATCCAGTGACAAGCGGCTTGGGGTTTGCACCAAGCCGCCGATCTCCAGCTTCCAACCGGCAAATCCGTTTTTGGCCAAGGCCTGATACTCCTCGCTCTCCGGATCGCTCGTCCCGTTGGCCGGAAAGACCGGAGACAGATCATCGAGGGTGAACTCCTTCGCCATGGCTTGCCGCGGCGACAGAACGCGCTGGGCCTCCTTGGTCACTTGCTCGGTTTTGCCGAGCAGCGCCTGGAACCAGTCGCTCCTGGAGAGGTTGTCACAGCCGGCCAGGAGCAAGAGGCCGGTTGCCTGGAAAGCCCGGCTCAGAAACCGTCGCCGATCAACCGTTGGGTTAGCGGCAGGCCTGCTCGTCACGGGTTCCTCCGTCTCGCTCGATGCGATACCAGCCGGTCAGCATGGATCGAAGATTGTTCACCAGGCCAGTGGTCGCCACCATGAACAGGTGCACCGCCATGAAACCGACGAACGAAAAACAGGCCAAAAAGTGGACGGCGCGGGCCGATTGCCGCCCGCCGAACAGGTCCGGCAGCCAAGGGAAGGCCGCGTCGAACGCCGGCGACATGGACAAACCGGTCAAGACGATCAGGGGCCCCAGCCCGAATACCACGCCGGTGTAAGCCATCTTCTGCATCACGTTATAGCGCGTGGCCTCTTCGCCGGTCGGATGGCGGAAGGCAAGATGGTTCCGCACATCGCGCCCGATATTCCGCCAATCATTCCATTTCGGAAACAGGTCTCTCCAGAAATGCCGGCTGAAGAAGGCATGGAGCCCGAAGAGGAGCCCATTGACAACAAAGACCCAGGCGAAAAACAGGTGCCAGCGCCGCCCCATGGCGAGCCATTGTGGACCGGGAAGCGTGGCCCAGGAAGGAAAGCCTCGCCGGGTTTCCGAGGAGTAGCCAAGCAGGCCGGTCGTGTCGAACGGATGCCCCAAGACCGTCGTGATCCCCCTCCGCTCGCCGCTCTCCGTCATCACCGCCCGCATCGACAGGAGCGGACGATCGCGGTCAGACCGGTCCCCCCGGTAAAGGGCGGGATGCGCATTGAAAATCTGCAACCCGCTCATGATCAGGATGAGCAGGCAGAGGACGTTGAGCCAGTGCCCCAGGCGAACAGGCAATGTGTGACGGTAGGTGCGCATTCTAGCCCTTGGTCTCTCCCGGCTGGATTTTGTTACACCCGTGTCAGAGAAAACCGCCGTCAGTTCTGGAAACACAACGGCCTGCGGACTCGGCATAGGACGAGCGCAGGCCGTCGGCAAGCTACTGATGCCCCAGGGTTAAGGACGTGTGTGATTGGAGCTCGCCTTTACTTTCCCATTTCACCCATCTTCCCTTTCATCTCGCCCTTCTTGTTCTTCATCTCGTCGCCCATTTTGCCTTTCATCTCATCCTTCTTACCCTTCATGTCGTCGCCCATCTTATCCTTCATCTCGCCCTTCTCGCTCTTCATCTCGCCCTTCATCTTGCCCATCTCATCGGCAAAGGCCATCGAGTTGAACCCGACCAGACACAGCACCGCAACAATCGCTGCCATCATCTTTTTCATCGGTCTCCCCCTTTGTGTGAAGTTTGAACGCCCACGAGTGTCATGCGCCACGATGACCGGAACCTCCAGGCCCAATCAGGTTCGCTCTACCGCCTCCAGGCAAACCACTTGCCGAGGATGTTCTTCTTGCCCCGGGTGAAGGTGGTCTTGCGCCAGGCATTGGCGACTTTCTTGATGACCTCGGCCTGCGTCGGATAGGGGTGGATCGCGCCGGTGATCGCGCTCAATCCAAGGCCGGCCTTCATGAGTACTGTGAATTCGCTGATCAGGTCCCCCGCATGGGCTGCCACGACGGTCGCGCCGAGAATCTTGTCCGTCCCCTTCTTCACATGCACCCGCGCGAACCCCTGCTCCTCCCCATCCAAGACCGCGCGATCCACCTCGCCCAGCGCGACGGTAAAGGTCTCAACATCCATTCCCTTGCCCCGAGCCTCCGCTTCGTAGAGCCCCACGTGGGCGACTTCCGGCTCCGTATAAGTACACCAGGGAATGACCAGGCTGTCGGTGCTCGCATAGCCCAACCCCAGCGGGTGAGGAAAGAGCGCATTCTGGATCACGATCTGGGCCATGGCGTCAGCGGCGTGCGTGAATTTGTAGCGGGAGCAGATGTCACCGGCGGCGTAGATGCGTGGGTTGGTCGTCTGGAGCCTGCCGTTGACGTTGACGCCCGTTTTGCCGTATTCGACCCCGACGGTTTCCAATCCGAGCCCTTCCACGTTCGGCGTGCGTCCGACGCCGACCAAGATTTCATCAACCACGATGTCGTAGTGTTGCCCGTGCGAATCGACCGTCAGCCGCTTGCCGCCATCCGATTTGCCGACCGTCAAGGCCTTGCCGCAGCACAGAAGTTGGGTGCCGTCGCGGCGCATCGACGCATGGATGATGTCCGCCGCGTCGCGGTCTTCGTTCGGCAGAATGCCGTGCAGGGCCTCGATGAGATACACCCGGCTGCCGAAACGGGCAAACGCTTGCGCCAGCTCGCAGCCGATCGGCCCCGCACCGATCACGGCCACTCGTGGCGGGAGTTCCGTCAGGGTAAAGATCGTTTCATTCGTGAGATAGCCTGTCTCTTCCAACCCTGGGGTGGGCGGAGCCGAAGCCCTGGCACCGGTGCAGATGGCGGCTTTCACGAACCGCAAGGGGCGATTGCCGGCACGACCACGAACTTCAACGGTGTCCGGGCCGACAAAGCGGGCATCCCCCATGTACACATCGACGCCCAAGCTCTTATACCGGTGGGCGGAATCCGTATGGCTGATCCGGGCGCGCAGTTTGCGCATGCGGGCCATGGCCTCGGCAAAGTCGTATTTGACCCCGGGCGGGATATGGACGCCGAACTCGTCCGCATGCCGCACATCCGCCCAGGCCCTCGCCGCACGAATCACCCCCTTGGACGGCACGCAGCCGACGTTCAGGCAATCGCCG
>VGXD01000160.1 GCA_016873525.1 Nitrospira sp.
CTTTGATCATCGGGTTGATGGCGGGGCCGGCCGTATCCTTATACGGATCGCCCACGGTATCCCCCGTCACGGCCGCCTTATGCGTATCGCTGCCCTTCTTGCCTTGCTCCTCGATGTACTTCTTGGCATTATCCCAAGCCCCGCCACCGCTGGTCATGGAGATGGCGACAAAGAGCCCCGTGACGATGCTGCCGACCAGGACCCCGCCCAAAGCTTGCGGCCCCAAGATCACGCCGACCAGAATGGGAGCCACGACCGGGATGGCGCCGGGGATCATCATCTCCTTGATGGCGGCCTTCGTGACAATGTCCACGCAGGTCCCGTACTCGGGTTTTCCCGTCCCCTCCATAATCCCCTTGATGGTGCGGAACTGCCGTCTGACTTCTTCGACAATCAAACCGGCGGCCTGGCCGACCGCCTTCATACACATCGAGCCGAAGAGGAACGGCAACATGCCGCCTAAAAACAGTCCGACCAGCACCTTGGGGTTCGAGAGATCGAACGCCATGCCCTTGCTCTGCCCCTCCACCGCCCTCGCATACTCCGCAAACAAGACCACCGCAGCCAGGCCGGCCGATCCGATGGCGTAGCCCTTGGTCACGGCTTTCGTCGTATTGCCCACGGCGTCCAGCGGATCGGTGATGTCGCGGACTTCCTTGCCCAGATGGGACATTTCCGCGATGCCGCCCGCATTGTCGGTGATCGGGCCGAAAGCGTCGATGGCCACCACAATGCCCGCCATCGACAACATGGAGACGGCCGCCACCGCAACCCCGTAGAGCCCGCCCTGCTCCGCTCCGCCGCAGAGCCAGTAGCTGCCGAGAATCGCCGAGGCAATCACCACCACCGGCCAGGCCGTGGACTGCATGCCGACGGCCAAGCCCGCAATGATGTTGGTGGCGTGGCCCGTTTCACTGGCCTTGGCAATGTCTTTCACCGGCGCGTAACTCTTGGAGGTGTAATAGTCGGTAATGAAGACCAGCGCCAGCGTGACCGCCAGCCCCACCAGAGCCGCCAGGTAATAGCTCCCCCCGCTGACTCCGCCGACGCCATCCATCATCTTGATGGTTACCGGATAGAAGCCCACGGCAGAGATCCCGCCGGCCACGAAGAGTCCCTTGTAGAGCGCCGTCATAATCCCGCCGCCAGGCCCTGCCTTGACGAACATGATGCCGATGATGGTCGAGAGAATCGTGAGTCCTCCCAGGACCAACGGATAGAGAATGGGCGCTTCCCGCCCCTTGAACAGCGTAAAGGCCAGGACCATCGCCGCAACCGTCGTGACGGCATAGGTCTCGAACAAGTCCGCCGCCATGCCGGCACAGTCGCCGACGTTGTCGCCGACATTGTCCGCGATCACGGCCGGATTGCGCGGGTCGTCCTCCGGAATGCCTGCCTCCACCTTGCCGACCAGATCGGCCCCGACGTCCGCCGCCTTCGTATAGATCCCGCCCCCCACACGGGCAAAGACCGAGATCAAGCTGCCCCCGAATCCCAAACTCAACAGCGCATGAATCGCTTTTTCCTGTCCGGCAATCGCCGAGCCGATGGCGTAAAATCCAGACAATGCCAGCAGCCCCAGGCCGATCAGCAGCAGCCCGGTGACCGCGCCGCCGCGAAACGCCACGGTGAGCGCCGCATTGAGCCCTTGATGCGCGGCTTGCGCGGTGCGGACATTGGCCCGCACGGCGATGTACATGCCCACGTAGCCGGCTGTGGCCGAGGCCCCGGCCCCCACGAGAAAGCCGACCGCTGTCAACAGCCCGAACTTGTCGGACCAGAGCCCTGCCATCCAGAGAAGCACGAACAGGCCGGCCGCCACCAACCCGACCGTCCGATATTGCCGATTCAAGTAAGCTGCCGCCCCCTCCTGGATCGCCAACGCGATCCGCTGCATATCCTTGTTGCCGGCATCGAGCTTGAAAATCCAAAATGCCAGGTAGAGACCGTAGCCGATGCCGATAGTCGCTGTGACGATCGAAAAAACAATGACGGCTGTTGCATCCACAGAAGGCTCCTCCCGTTAGCGACCGATACCCCGCGCAGACGGTCCACGTTTGCTCACAACGCCCGGCCGACGCGCAAAATTTCGGTCATTGTATACAGAGCGCCGCGAATGATCAAGACGAAAGGCCCCGCCCCGACGTTTGCCGGGGTCAAAACGAATCTGCTATAGTGGCCGGCGAAGGAGCGTGCGATGGGAGTGGAGCCTGACTACATCCTGGTGGAAGAGAAAACCTTCACGGGCGAGTCCTTGACCTTGGACAATCACGTCTACAAGAACTGCGCGATCGATCGCTGCCGGGTCTATTACAGCGGCGGCCCCTTTGAGCTGATCGACACCCACATCACCAATTCGAAATTGATCCTGAATCAGCCGGCCAAGAACATCTACTCCGCCATCCAGATTTTCAAAATGAAGTCCCCCGGCTCGACCATCGTCTCCGACTGACCCCCCGGACTCTGCCGAACGATCCGCCTGCGCCGTTACGGCAACGGCACGTTGACCGCCCGCTTCACGATCGCGATCGGCTGAAAGGCCGGATCTTGAGCGCCCTTCGACGACTCCGCTTCGATTCGCTGAAGAAACGCGGGCGGACCCGATACCGGCGCGTAACTGAGCGAGACTTCCACGTCGAATGATCGCGTATCCTTGGGGGTCGGGAACGCGAAGGTTTCGACGCGGGTCTCCTCCGGCTTGAGCACGGTGTCCTCCAGGACTTTGGTCGCCATGAAATCGAAGGCGGTTTTCTGCCCCTTGGCATCCGCAAACACGCGGCCGTAGACCCGCTGGTCGGCAAAAACGGTTTTTAAATTCTTCCCCTTGATGGTCACATCCAAGACCACCCTGGCCCAAGCCGGGTGGGTCGTGGGCAGGCTATGCGGCACGAGACTGCGGACGGTGACCGTGACCCTGGCCTGATCGCCCTTCACCGCCGTCTCCACGTCCAGCTTCGCGGCTTCCTGCCTGAGCTTTCCGACCCGCCCGGGGAACGTATGGTTGGCTACCTTCCGCTTGTTCTCGCCGTTGGCGGACTCGCCCACCTGTTCCGGCATGTGGCAGGTTTGGCATTCCTTGCCGGACTTCGCGGTTTTGCTGCTCTCCCACCCTCCCAGCAAATCGTTGGCCTTCCCCAAATTCGCAGCCGAAGGCACCGACTGATGGCAGTTCAAACACAGATCGGATTTTCGAAAGAGTTCCAAGTCCTGAGATTGGTGAGCCAGATTCTGCACGAAGTCTTTGTAGGGGCCGAACAGGGTCTTCCCCGCTTCATACTTGGGAACAGGCGGATGGCTGGTCCGATCCACTTGCTTGATCAGATGACACTGCGCGCAGCCCACGCCATCGATGGCGGGATCGCCGGATTGCACCTGAGCGACGAACAACTGCGCCTGTTCCGGATACTCGCCGACATGCGGCGCATGACACCGGAAGCACAGCGCTTTCTCCTTACCCCCTGAAAACGCCAGGTACTCATCCAGCGAGGCCCTGAAGACCGGCGAATGGATCGAGCGAGACAGGGGGGAAGTTTCCCACTCCTCGAACACGCGTTCATGGCACCGCTTGCATTTATTCGAGCTGGGGAAGACCTTCTCCAAAGCCCCCTTTGACTTCGCCGCCTCCTCGGCCAGACCGAGCGACAGACCTCCCCAGGCAGCCGTGAGCGCCAGCGCAACGAGAACCGCAAACCCAGCCTTGCCCCTGATGCGCAACCGTCTCGCCACCCTCATGGCATCCACCTTAGAGTGCCTTCGTACGGAACGTCAACACGCGCGCCTGCGTATACTCCTGAATGAGTGTCGCCGCAGTGGCCCGCTCTTTCTCCGTGGCAAGCGTCGCCAAATACCGCTGCTTCAGCCCCTGGTCGGGTTCCGGGATCAACGCATAGGTCAAGAGCGCTTCCACGGAGGTCGGAGCGCCCCCCGATGGAATCGTGGCCGTGAAGGGGATGCGCTTGGTCGTCCCCCCCCTGATTAACGGCTCCGGAATCGGCCCTCGGAGGATTTGCTCGAACGGCAGACCGAACCGCTTCTGTTCGGTCGAGAGAACCTGTCCCTTGGCATCCTTCACCGTGATGGTGATAAAGAATTGCTTCAGCAGCGGGTCCCCGTCAGGAAAACTGTGCGGGAGGCTGCCGGTCCGTACCAGCACCGTCCCCTCCACCACCGTCGGCGTCGCCTTGGTCTCGATGTCCACCCGAGGCATCCATTCCGCCTGTAAGTTTCGGTTTTTCAGCATGACGCCGGGAATGACCACGCCGCGGAACCAATGCCGTCCGATCGAACGGGTCATGGAGCCGCGCTTGGACGTGGAACTGCCGGTCGATGGTTCCATGTGGCAGTCCTGACAGACAGTGCCTTGGAGAATTTCGCCGGGCAGGTCGCGGCGCGTAACATCCTTGACCTTGTCGAAGTGGCAGGAGGTGCAGTAGTTGGCGCCCCGGTAGAGATCAGACTGGCTGGAGGGATGGACCAAATTCTCCTCCGGCTCCGCATAGGGCCCATACAGCACTTTCCCGGGTTGAATCTTGAACGTCGGGGGAGGAGAGGCTTGGTCCGCCACGGCATGGATCAGATGGCAGGAGGCGCAGCCGATGCCCTCCACCTCGACCTTGCCGGCCAGGACCTGTTTGGCAATCTTGTCCACGTGCTGGGGGAAGACCGTCACAGCCGGCGCATGACAGGAGAGACACTTGGCTTGCTGCTCGGCCGTCGGGTTCGTCTGGAGCCAGAGGCCGAGCACGGTTTTAAAGACCGGCGATTCCAGCGACGTGCCGTGGAGCAGGGCCGCATCGACACGGCCGAAAGTCTTGAGGTCCGGGGTCTGCTCGCGCATCCCCTTCCATTCCTCATAGTGCCGGTCATGGCACTGTTTGCAGTCCTCCGACCGGATGAAGACCTTCTCGATCTCCTCGACCCACTCGCTCGGCGCACGGACATCCGCGCGCTGCGCAACCGCCCGATCGCGGCCGGCCACGTACCCGACGAGCACGAACGCCAGCAGGACTCCGCCGACCAGTTTTTTCCCGACCCCCATGCAGACTCCTGCAAGCCGGCCCAGGCCCGGCCTAATCTTTCACGATCCTGACGAAGTGGAAATTGATCAGCCCCCCGACTCCCTGCACTTCGGGATCGGCCGGCTCATAGGTGCCCACGGTGAAGTTTTCGGTCGGCAGCGCCTTCTTCAAGGCCCGGCCGAAGTCGATCAGGTTTCGAACCTCGACTTTATCGATCTCCTTGATCACCGCCCTCACCTTGATGCCGGCTAGCTCGGCCGGGGTGCCCCCGATCACCTCGAAGACCACCACCCCCTCCGGCCTTTGCATCTTGAGTTCTTTTTGAATCTCCTCGTCGACCGAACCGACGACGACGCCGAACTGTTCTCCCAGACGAACCGCTTCGGCCTCCGTCATC
>VGXD01000161.1 GCA_016873525.1 Nitrospira sp.
TGTACTGGGTCAGTACATGTGAGACGAGGGACCTCACGGCGGATGATGCGCGAGGTATTCCGCCGGTGTCAAATAGCCCAACGCCTGATGGGGGCGGACGTGGTTGTAGGTGTGCTCCCAGACCCGCTGCGCTGCCCGGAGCGTGGGGAGATCCAGGGCCCCGTCGTAACACTCATAGAATTCTTCGGTGTGGGTGCGTTGGGCCCGTTCGACGCGCCCATTCAACTTGGGGGAGCGGGGCGGCAGCACAAACAGCTGCAGGCCCCGCTGCTGACAGGCCTGCTCGAAGGCCGCCTGGAACTCACTACCGCCATCGACTTGGACCGCGCGGATCGGAAACGGCATCCGAGTCTGGAGGGTCTCCAGGAAGCGGGTGGCAGTCGTCGCGGTGGCCCGGCGGTATGTCTCTAGGACATCCCAGCGGGAGACGACATCACGGGCGGTGAACTGTTTCAGGATCAGGCCGGGGAGGGGCCGGACATCCAGGGTATCAAGTTGGACGAGATCGCCTGGTTGCGTCACCCCATAGTCGCGGGGCTTGCGGATCGCATAGGGCCGCCGCTGGGGCCGGCGCCGGGCGGAGATCGCGCGGCGCGATGGCGCCACGAGCTGCCCCTGCGCGCGGAGGCGGGCGAGAACCCGGTCAATGGTCTTCGCCGAGAGGGTGATGCCCTCGCGGGCGAGCAAGACGCGCAGTTTCTCGCGGCCCCAGCGGGGATACTGGGTGCGGAGTGCACGAATCCGGGCCACGACGACTGGGGGTGTCTGCGGCTGGCGGACGCGGCGCGGCCGGCGGGAGCGAGCTTCGAGCGTCGCCAGGTCCTGGGGGTGATACCGGTGCCGCCAGCGATAGAGGGTCGCCCGGGAGAGACCAAAGAGTCGGGCGGCCTCCTGCCAGCGCCCGGTCAGTCGCCAGACTTCCAGTGCCTGCAAGCGTTGTCGCGTGGCGGACGAGAGTTCCAGCAGAGGGAGTCGGCTCCCTCGCAGAAATGGGCGAGGCCATCGGACAATTTGCATGCGGGACCTCCTTCTGAGGCCCCGTTTCTAGCAGAGATCGTCTCAGATGTATCTGACCCCATTCAGCTTCGCTTGGCCGTCGTCGTACGGCGGCTCCCGGCAAGGAGCGGATATCTCTTAAGAACATGCCGGGTTCCGCCGATAATGCAATATCGAATGCTGTAACAGAGAGCGAAAGCAGGCTCGTTCTCAGATCTCTCGATCATTTGCCGGAATCGGACGAAGCGAATGGCGAATCCACCCCCCCAAAGCCCAACACCCGTCGAAGACACGGCTCCCACCCCACGTCCCACCGTAGGAGGAATCATGTCTCGCCGAGTGGTGACGGTCACCATGGATGACACCCTCGCCAAGGCGCGAGAGCTGTTTGCCGAATTCCACTTTCATCACGTCCTCGTCGTGGAACAGAAACGGCTCGTCGGCGTAATCTCCGACCGAGACTTGCTCAAAGCAATCAGCCCCTACGTCGATACGCTCTCGGAAACCGAACGGGACCTGGCGACACTGCGGAAACGCGTGCATCAGGTCATGAGTCATACCCCCATCACGGTGACAGCCGACACGCCGATTGAAGCAGCGGCCCAACTGCTCATCGACAAGAAGGTGTCCTGTTTGCCGGTCGTCACGAAAGATGACAAACTGGAAGGCATCGTCAGCTGGAGAGATCTACTGAAAGCCTATTTCAACCTGCAAACCTCCCGCCCCTGAATAACGACACTTACTCCAGCGGAATCCGGCTCTTGTTTTGAGCGAGCCAGGCCTCGAAGGTTTGCAGCGAGGGGTTCAATGATCGCGCCACCTCAGGGTTGCGCGCCCCGCAGAAAGCCGACTCGAAGTCGCGGTTAAATTGGAACATGTTGCCCAGGTCCTCGGCGCCGGGAAAGCCGAAGCTACGATAGGCTTCCGGCGATACGGCGTTGTACCGCACCTCCTGCCCCAAAGCCTTGGTAAGCGCGGCGGCCATCTGCGTACCGGTCAGGTGTTCGCCGGCAATCCCGACGGTCTTGCCGACGTACTCGCGGTCCCTCTTGAAGAGACCGAGCGCGCACTTGCCGATATCCTCTGCGGCCATGCCCGGCAGCTTTTTGTCGCCCATCGGCAGGGTGATCGCCAGCTTGCCGTCATGGCCCTTCTTGGGACCCATCCCGAAGAAAATCATGTTGTCCCAATAGAAGGAGGTCAGCAGGAGCGTCGTCGGCAGGCCCAGTTCGAGAAACGCCTTGTCGGCCTCGCCCTTGGCATCGAAGTGCGGCACCTTGTATTTGCCCATCAACGTCGGCATCCGATCGTCGCTGAGCGGCACCCACTTCCGCGTGTCCTCCAGCGTAGACCAGATGACATGCTGGACCTTGGCAGCCTTGGCCGCCTGGGCCATGTTCTTGGCCTGGGCCAATTCTTTTTCCGGCGAGAAGTGCTCCCAGAAATTCGTGAGGCAGAAGACCCCGTAGGCGCCGGTGAAGGCCCGCGTGAGGCTTTCAACATCATCTAAATTGGCAACGACCACCTCCGCTCCCAGCTTGGCCAAGCCCTTGGCCTTATCTGAATTGGCGTTGCGCGTCAGGGCGCGAGCGGAAAAACCGCTGCTCGAATCGCTAAGAATAGCGCGGACCAACCCGCCACCCTGAGCCCCGGTCGCCCCCACCACCGCAATGATCTTTTTATTTGCCATATCCATGTTCCTTTCTCCTCGCTATCGCCAGCCTCTCTCTTACTCTGGGCCTATCCTACCAAAAGCCAGGAGCCAGCACCATCTGGGTTGTCAGCCTCATCCCGTCGTTCTCCCTCCTGCGCTTGACATGCTATACTCCGCGATCAGAACGGAGGTGACTATGCATAGAACAGTCGTCATAGCCTGTTTCTTGGTCTTGGGGCTCGGCACAGCGGCAGGAGCCGCTTCGGACTCAGGTGAGACTCAGAAAAAGAAAGAAGACCGCAAAGGCACGACCGTGGAGGATATCGGGAAGGGGCTGAAAAGCGCCGAGCAGAACATCGAAAAAGAAATTCCCAAAATCGGCCCGGCCATCGGCGACCTGTTCAAAAAAGCCACCGGGAAAAGCTCAGAAAAACAGTCGGAGCAGAACCCTTCAAGGCAGGGCAAATAAGCTCGAAGGAAGACGAGTTTCCGCCACACACCTTCCTGTCCACCGACGAACCCAAGGCTTCGGCGCGTCAGATCAGTCGAGGATAGTCGGGTGTATAGACCTGCGACCGGATGAACACCTCATAGTCCTTGGGCCGGTCCACTCGGGCCAGGCTGGCGTCGAAGACCCCCTTGGCTACACGCGCCGCCGTTTTGATTTCGACTTCGAGGATATTCGACTGGAGCGGATAGAGCAGCCCTTGATCGAGCTGCGATGAGGGAACTTGATCGGCGACGGCGACGGCCGCCTCAAGAAACATGTCATCCGTCACTCGACTGGCTTGGGTAGCATAGACAGCCATGCCGACCGCGGGAAAAATGTAGAAATTGTTGGCTTGGCCCGGCAAGAAGGTCTTGCCGTCGATCTGCACGGGCGGAAACTGCACGCCGGCCGCATAGATGGCCCGGCCGTTGCTCCAACGATAGGCTTGTTCGGCAGTGCACTCGGCATGTTCGGTCGGATTGGACAGGGCGAGAATAATGGGCCGCTTGTTGACCCGCGACATGGCCTCGATCACTTCACGGGTAAACGCCCCACCGACGGTACTCACCCCGATGAGGGTCGTGGGCTTGAATTCGTCGATGGCCTTAGCGAAATCCTGCCCTTTCATGGGGGCATGGGGATGCGCATAGGGACGCTGGAAGTCGAGCAGATCGGTCCGCAATGATTCGAGCAGGCCCTTGACGTCGAACATATGGATGCGAGAACGTGCCTGTTCCAGCGTCAACCCCTCCTGCACGAGAGCCGAACAGAGTAAGTTGCTCAATCCAATGCCGGCCGAGCCTGCGCCAAGAAAAAGATATGTTTCGTCCTTGAGCCCTGAACCCTTGATCTTGCAAGCATTGATCATGCCGGCCAGCGTGATGCTCGCTGTCCCTTGCACATCATCGTTGTAACAGCACACGTCGTTGCGATAGCGATCGAGCAGATGCACGGCATCGACTCCGGTCCAGTCCTCGAAGTGGATGCAACACCGAGGAAAGACCTCTTGGACTGCCTGCACGAACTCGTCCACGAACGAGTACAAAGTTTCGCTCGTCGGGCGCCGTTGGCGCAGCCCCAAATACAGCGGATCGTTGAGCAGGGTTTCATTGTTCGTGCCGGCGTCGAGATACAGCGGCAGCAGGCACTGGGGCGGAACCCCGGCTGCAGCGGTGTAGAGCTGCAGTTTGCCGATCGGAATCCCCATACCGTTGGCGCCCAGATCGCCCAAGCCCAGGATCCGTCCGCCGTCCGTCACGCAGATGAAGCGAACATCCTTCATCGGCCAATTTTTCAGCACATCCTTGATGCGCCCGCGACGGGTGATGGACAAATACAGGCCGCGCGGCTGGCGGTAGATATGGCCGAACTTGAGACAGGCCTCGCCGATCGTCGGATCATAGATAATGGGCAGAAAACGGGCCGGGTCCGACATGATCGTCCTGTAGAACAAGGTCTCGTTATGATCGAGCAAGTTGATCAGATAGATGTACCGGTCGAGATCGGTGGTCTTGTGCCCCAGTTGCATCATGACCCGGCGCAATTGCAGGTCTCCCGACTCGATCATGTCCGGCACGAGGCCCACCAAGCCGAGCTTCTCCTTCTCGGCCTCGGTAAAGGCGGTGGACTTGTTCACAGCCGGATTCTGGAGAATCTCCAATGCCCGCCGAGTCTCTGGTGTCATGCTCTCTTCCTCCTGAAAAGCCTGCATCACGTCGGGACAGGCTACCTTTCCCATGAGAATCGTGTCAACTTTTCAGCTTCACCGGCCACATTCTCTCCTTCTCAACGCTGCCGCCCATTGAGCGACAGGCCCAGCCGAGAAACAAAAAGCCCGCCGATCTTGCGATCAACGGGCTTTTTCATATCCCGGCAGAGGTCCCTAGCAAGCCTCGCCTAAAGATCACCTTTTCAAGACAGGCTGCCTGTTTGACCCATCACTGTGGCATTGCAAGTTGGTGGACAACGACTGTCTGCGCAGGCGAAATCGTGGCTTAGAAACACGGCGCTGCCCAGACGCCTACTCTCGGAACAATCGCACCGGCACCTTCCGGCCTTTGATGTGCGTCCGGCTGAGCACCTCGATGACTCCCCTGGCGATGTCCGTCGGCACATCCACGATCGAAAAGCGGTCTGCAATCTCAATGGCGCCGATGACGCTTGCCTTCACCTTGGCCTCATTCGCGATCGCACCGACAAGATCGTTCGGCCGAATCCCCATGTCCCGGCCGGCCCCGACGAAAATTCTGGCCATGCCCGGCTCGCCGCCCC
>VGXD01000162.1 GCA_016873525.1 Nitrospira sp.
CCTGGTCTACGAACAGGGCAAGGTTTCGGAGCGGGCCTATTGGTCGCTCGACTATCACGACAAGAGAGAGGGAAGGACCGAGCAGGAGATCGAAGAGGAGTTTCGTGCGGTGCTGACCGAGTCTGTGGCCTTGCGTCTGGCCAGTGATGTGCCGCTGGGCGCGTTCCTGAGCGGCGGCGTGGATTCCAGCAGCGTGGTGGCGGTGATGAGCCGGCTGATGAATCGGCCGGTCAAGACCTTCTCGATCGGATTTAAGGAAGAAGCTTTCAATGAATTACCCTTTGCCAGGGAGGTGGCCACGCAGTTCTGGACGGAGCACCATGAATTCATCGTCGAGCCCTCCGCCATGGATATCCTGCCGACTCTCGTAACGGTCTACGACGAACCCTATGCGGATTCCTCGGCGATCCCCACGTACTATGTGGCCCAGCTCAGCCGGGAGTTCGTGACCGTAGCCTTGAACGGAGACGGGGGCGATGAATTGTTGGCCGGCTACCCCCGCTACAAGCTGTTGCCCTGGGAGAGACAGGCTGATCGATGGCTGTCCGGAAAGGCCGGGGCCTTCCTTCGATCGTTCTTGCCGAGCGACAAGGCCGACGGGAGGGGGTCGCGGTTATTGAGTCGGCTGGAGCGGTTGGCAACGCCGTTCAGCCGGACCTACCTGGAGCGCATCAGGTATTTTTCGCGGGAAGAAAAATCCAGGCTCTACCAGCCGGACTTTTCTTCCATGGTCAGTGGCGAGGATTCCTATCGTCTCCTGACGTCCTGGTTTGAGGAGGCCAAGGCGACCGACTTGCTCGATCGATTGCTCGCCGTGGATACGCGCAGCTATTTGCCGGATGACTTGCTGGTGAAAGTAGATCGGGCAACGATGGCCCATGGCCTCGAAGCCCGCTCGCCCTTCCTGGACCATAAGCTGGTGGAGTTTGCTGCGGCGCTGCCGGCCGACATGAAGGTTCGCAACGGACAGGGCAAGTATCTGTTGAAGAAAGCCATGAGGGGAACCTTGCCGGATTCTATCCTGGACCGTCCGAAAATGGGTTTTGGCGTGCCGATCGATCGCTGGTTCCGTGAGGACTGCCGGGATTTTGTCCGGGATACCCTGTTGTCATCCCAAGCCATCGGGCGGGGCTATTTCCAGCCGGAGCGCGTCCGTGAACTCCTGGATCGTCATCAAGGGGTCGGCGAAAACTATGGGTCCAGACTCTATGCCTTGCTGATGTTGGAATTATGGCACAAGGCCTATGTGGACGAACGACAGCCATGCCAGTTGGAATTGACGCAAGTCCCATAACCTTGATCTGTCCTGGCTGCAAAGCCGCTTTGCGCGAGGGGACGGAGGGATATGTCTGCGTCGGCTGCGGCCAGGTCTATCCGGTTCTGGGGGGTGTCCTGCGGATGCTTCCCGCCTTGACCGGGGCGGAGGAACAGACCAGAGCCGCGTTCGATTTCGAGCATCGGCGCTATCAGCAAGCCCGCTATCTTCGGATTACGCCGGACTTGATCGAGGCCTGGCTTGCCGAAGTGCGGTTGCCCCGCGACTACTTCAAGGGCGGGACCGTCCTCGATGTCGGCTGCGGAACCGGTCGCTGGACCTATGCCCTGGCCTCGTTGGGCGCCAAGGTGGTTGCGGTGGATGTCAGCGATGCCGCGGTCGAGATCACCAGCGAGGTCATCAGAGGCTTGGGGGATGTGACCGTCATCCAGGCCAGTGTGTTTCACCTGCCCTTCCAGCCTGGGCAGTTCGACTTTGTGGTGAGCTGGGGTGTGTTGCACCATACGCGATGTACGGAATCGGCCTTTCGCAGGATTGCGCCGCTCGTTCGTCCTGGAGGCAGGCTGCACATCATGGTCTACGAACGTCGGAATCCGGTCAAGGTCCTGGGCACTGAAGTGTTGCGCATGGTCATGAGGCGGTTGACTCCTGAGGCAAGGTACCGCTGGTGCGGGCGATTGGTGATCTCCAACCGGAGGGTCTTTCAGCTTGTCCGCGGGCTGATCGCCTGCGTGCCGGCCAGCGATCTTTCCGATACCCTGGATGCCGAGAAGGCCCAGTTCGGGCTCTATGATTGGTATTCGCCCCGCTATAACCATCTCCATCGCGTCGCGGAGGTCTGCGGCTGGTTTCACAAGGCCGGCTTCGACGATCTCCGCGTGACGTCGCCGATCAAGTACCGGCGTTGGTGGGAGGTGTTGCGGTTCGGCCAATGCGGAGTTTCGATCAGCGTTCAGGGCCGGCGTCAAGCCAGGGTGAGGACGGTCGTTCCGGAAGCGGTGCAGGAGGGGAGGCTGGCCGATGCCCTTAGCGCCGCCGTGTAAACCGGCGCAGGCCGGTCCTGAGGCTTCGTTGCTGTCTGCCGGAGGGCAGGAACCTGGTCAGGCAACGAGTGGAGGCGCTGTCGTCACGCCCCTCAAGGTCTGTTTCATTTCGCCCCTTGGCTATGGGCTCTATCGGCCCGATAGCCGTCTGCCTTTCGGCGGAGCCGAGGTGCAGTTCTTTCTGCTGGCCAAGGCCCTGTCCGCTGATGAGAATTTTCACGTGACCGTCCTGACGACCGTGGCTGGGGCCCCGGCCACCGAACGGCAGGGGCGGCTCACCCTCATTGCACGGCAAGGGAAAAATCGTTTGCAAGGCCATCCCGGCAAGTGGTTTGGCGCGTGGGTGGCTATGTGGCGTCAATTGCGCGTTATCGACGCCGATGTCTATCTGCACGCCGGGGCCGGGGTGGAAGTCGGGGCCTATGCGCTGATCTGCCGCTTGCTGCGTCGGCGGTTCATCTACGTGGTGGCGTCGCAAGCCGATCTGTGCGAGGTGCCCGGTCAGGACGGGATGGTGCAAGGACCGTTACGCCGGCTCTTCCCTCTGGGGCTCCGCTTGGCCCATGCGGTGGTCTGTCGAACCGAGGAACAACGGACATGGTTGCGGGGGAGCTATGGAAGGGAAGGCGTTTTGATTCGAACGGGCCATCCGACGCCGGAGCAATCTTCGAATGGTCAGGTCGAAAGACCTCGTCCATTCATCTTGTGGGCAGGCCGGGCCAAGCAGTTGAAACAGCCCGAGCGGTTTCTCGACCTGGCTGCCGGCCTCCCGCAGGAGCGGTTTGTGATGGCCCTCATGACCGATCCCAGCCAGGAGGATTTCACGGAGACCCTTCGCGGGAAGGCTGCCGCCTTGCCCAACGTGACGGTCCATGAGGATGTGCCTTGGGAGGACATGAACCGGTTGTTTGCCCAGGCCAAGTTGTTCGTCAACACGTCAGTCTATGAAGGCTTCCCCAATACCTTCGTACAGGCCGCCATGCAGGGGGTGCCGATCCTTTCCTTGACGGTGGATCCGGACGGCGTTCTGGGCCGGGAGCGAATCGGGATCTGCGCCTCAGGCTCGCTCGAACGGCTGGTCGAAGCCGCCAAGCAATTGTGTGTCTCGGACTCTGCTTGGGCAGCCTGCTCAGCCAGGGCCAAGGCCTATGCCAGGGACTATCATGGTGTGAATCGGTCGGTGCGTGACTTGAAGCACTTATTGCTGGCGGATGACGCCGTCACGAAACAGCAGGGACAAGGCCCAGGCACAAAGGCGCTGCGGCTCTGTTTCGTGGGGCCGGCCGACTCCATTACGCTGCGGCGCTGGGTCGAATGGTTTGCCGCCAGGGGCCACGAGACGACGGTTGTGACGGTCGAGCCTCCCGACCCCAATCTGGCCAGGCGGTTCAAGCTGATCGATGTGAGCCTCGCCTGGTTGCCGAACAAGCTGGGCCGCCTGTTGTCTGCGGTCAGGCTGGCCTTCCTGTTGCGACGGCTCAAGCTCGACGTGGTCCATCTGCACTATGTGCGAGGTCTGGCTTGGGGTCTCTTGCTGGCAGGACGAGTACCCTCTGTTGCGACCCCCTGGGGCAGCGACCTGCTCGAAGAACAGGGGGCCTTCAAGGAATGGTATAGCCGAAGTGCGACCCTGGCCTTGTTGAAACGGGTTTCTCTTGTGACGGCCCATTCCCGCTATATGGAGGGACGGATCCGGCCCTTGCTGCCGGACACCACGTCGGTGATGCGGATCGGTTGGGGAGTGGATCTGCGCCTGTTTCGGGGAGGGCTGGATGCCGGCGCCATCAGGCAACGGTGGGGAATCGACAAGAGCCGACGCGTCGTCTTCAGCCCCAGACTGGCCAAAGCTTTTTACAACCATGATCTGATCGTCAAGGCCCTCCCGGCCCTCCGTCGGAAGGTGCCGGAGGTGCTGGTGGTTGTCTCGGAGCAGTTTGCCGATCAAGGCTATGTGGCAGGCTTGCGTCGGCTGGCTGTCGAATTGGGCGTGGCCGACCATGTGCTCTTCGTCGGGGCCATCGCCTACCAGGACATGCCCCTGTGGTTGAACTTGGCTGAGGCTGTGGTCATGGTGCCTCAGTCGGACGGCATGCCCAATACGTTGTTGGAGACGATGGCCTGCGGCGCTGTGCCGGTGCTCAGCCGCTTGCCTCAATATGCGGAACTCGTTAGCCACGGGGTCAACGGATTTCTGGTTGAGCCTCACCCCGACGATCTGGCCGAGATGCTGTGTCACCTGTTGTCCGATGCCGGCATCAGGGAGCGTATGGCCGGATATAATCGGGCTGTGGTCGAGGAGTTGGCGGATCAGGACAAAGAGATGGCCCGCATGGAACGCTGCTATCGGCAACTGGCCGAAGGGAGCAGGGGCGGGCGACCGATGGGGCAGATTGCGGCACAAGCCGCTCAGGATGCGACCGGCTTGTCGGCAGCCGGCAGTCTTCCTCGTCAACCGGTGAAGGTCATGTTGCTGACCGTCGGGCTGGGGATCGGGGGGACGGAAGGGCACCTCTTCGACTTGGCCACAAGGCTCGATCGCAAGCGGTTTGCGGTCGTCGTCTGCGCGCTCAAGGGCGAGGGTGAGATTGCGCGGGAGCTGCGAAGGAGCGGCGTCAAGGTGGTCACCTTGGGAGGAAGGGGAGTTTGGGACCTTCGCGTGCTCTCCCGGTTGGCGGCGACGATGAAGGCGGAACGGCCCGATGTCGTCCACGCTTTTCTTTTCTGGGCCAACATCGCGTCCCGTGTGGTGGGGAGACTGTTACGGGTGCCCGTGCTCATTTCGTCCTATCGGGAACTGGCCGAGGCCCGATCCTGGGGACGACGCACAGCGGACCGCTTGACGATCCACTGGGCCCAGGCCGTGACCTGTTGCTCGGACGCGGTGCGCCGCGTCGTCTGCAAGACGGTCGGGGGGGATGAGCGGAAGTACCTCACGATTCACAACGGCGTGGCGATCGATCGCTTCGAGGCCCAGCGCAGAGCTTCTGCCGGCCCGACGAAATCGGACTTGGGACTCAAGGAAGCATGGCCGGTGATCGGCACGGTCTGCCGCTTGGATGAACCGACGAAGGGCTT
>VGXD01000163.1 GCA_016873525.1 Nitrospira sp.
GAGGGGAACGGACCCATCGGTGCGGCCGGCGTCGGTTGTGCCGTGGGCGGAGCGTCAGGCGTCGTCAGGGAAGGCGTCGTGGACTCCGTCGGTGCGACCGGTGAGGGCGATTGCGGCGTCGGCTTGGCCGCTTGCCGGCTGGATGGTCCTGTTGTGGGAGGGGGCTCCGTTGCGCGAGGGACGCCTTGTCCCAGCAGCTCCATGAACGGTCCCGGATCCATGGCAAGGTAGGCGCCGGCCACGAGCAGGACCGCCAGCAGCGCCAGCGTCAGGCGCCGTCGGGAAGAAGGTTTTTCCGGTTCCTCAGGGTCTTCCGACGAAGAGCCCATCGGAGAAGACTTGTCCGTTTCGTCGAGATCGTCCAGTTCCAGGTCCGGTTCCGGCTCGCGGGCGAAGAAAATATTCCAAGCAGGCAGACTGCGTGACGCTGCAGGGAAACCGGACTGTCTGATCATCGAAGCCCCTCCTCTGAGGGATGCGCAACGCATCCTCAATGCCGTACGGATGTAAATACCATCGCCGCGCAATCCTGTCAAACGTGGATGTAATTCGGGGGCGGCGCAGCGGGGTCTCAGGCGATGGTGAGGCCGGCATAGCCGACGACGCTGGTGCGATCGTGGCTGATGTCGCCGGATGTCGCGTAGCGCACCAAGGTTCCGGTTGTGGCGCCGAGGGCGCGAGCCGCATGCAGGACGGTCATGGTCGGAGCGAAGCCGCACATCGCGATCCCCTGTTCGCGGACCGCGGCGCTCAAGGCCGTCGGGTCCAGGCGTTCGATCGCCGCAATGGCTTGCCGGTCTTTCATCCGGGCAACCTGATCGGGCTCATAATGGGTCAGGTCGGTGCTGGCGATCAGCAGCGGCCCGGCGGCGCCGCCGCCGGGGGGCGAATGATCCAGGATGATCCGCGCCAGACAGGCACCTAACTGGCGGCAGAGTTCCAAGGAAACAGCCCCGAGCAGGATCGGCACGATCCGGACATCGTTGCGGGCCCGGCGCAGAAACGGCAGTTGGACTTCGAGACAATGTTCGCAGAGATGGGCGGAGGTGTCCGCTTTTGCCTGGGGCAACTTCGCAAGGAGGGTCTCGGCCAGGTCGGCGTCCACCGGCACGGAGTCTCCCGGGATCAGCCATGAGCCCTGCGGATATACGGAAATCGGCGGTCCCAGGCCGCTGTGGTTGGGGCCGATCAGGATCGCGGTGCCGGGGATGATGACCCTGGCATAGACGGCGCCTGCGACATGACCGGAGTACATCAGCCCGGCATGGGGGCTGACCATTGCGATGGCCGCCTGGGGGGCGGCCGTGCGGGGCATATACTGGGACAGGTCGGCGGCGAGGGCTTCGGGCGAAGCGCTATAGAACGATCCGGCGACGGCAGGCTGTCTGATCATAAAAGAAACGGTCCGTGATGGGTGACAAGTAATGGGTAAGACGGTGGCCGTGTAGGACGCATCACCGATCACTCATTACGCTTGTCCAGGCGCGTGTTCAGCAATACTGCACATTCGCGCAGGACAAGACCTGCTTCTCGCGGCTGCCGGTGCGGAAGACCGTGATGCCCTTGCAGCCGAGGCGATAGGCCAGCCGGAAGGCCGAGGCGACATCGGCCTTGGTGGCGCTCTGCGGCAGGTTGATGGTTTTGGAGACGCCGCTGTCGCTGTACTTCTGAAAGGCCGCCTGCATTTTGACGTGGTGCTCCGGCGTGACGTCGTGGGCGGTGACGAACAAGCGGCGCAGCCCCCAGGGAATTTCCGAGAGGCTTTGAATCGATTCGCTGGCGGCGACGCGGGCGAGCAGCCGCTTGGAGCCGATGCCGGCGGCGCGGGCCTGGCGCAGGAATTCCGGGTGGATGGTGGTCAAGCGGACGTCCTCCATCACCGTTCGCGTGAAGCTGACGCCGTAGAGCGGTTCGATGCCGGCCGAGCAGTCGGCGATGATGCTGAGCGTGCCGGTCGGCGCGACCGTGGTGACGGTGGCGTTCCGGAGGGAAAGCCCGTCGGATTCCAGACGGCTGCCCTTGAAGTTCGGAAAGAGCCCCCGCTCGCGGGCCAGGTTCCCCGAGGCGGTGCGGGCTTGCTCCGAGAGAAAGCGCATCACCCGTTCGGCCGTCGCCAGGGCCTCGTCGCTGTCGTAGGGGATGCCGAGCGCGATCAGCACATCGGCGAAGCCCATCACCCCCAGGCCGATCTTGCGGTTGCCCTTCGTGATCGCTTCGATCTCCGGCAGCGGGTAGCGGTTCATGTCGATCACGTTGTCGAGGAAACGGACGGCCTGGGGAATGATCTCGGCCAGGCGGTCGAAGTCGATCCGCCGCCGCGCGGCCGAGCCGACGACGAAGCGGGCCAGGTTGATGGAGCCGAGCGTGCAGGATTCGTAGGGGAGCAGGGGTTGTTCGCCGCAGGGATTGGTCGCCTCGATGCGGCCGACGTGGGGGGTGGGATTGGTCGCGTTGATCGTGTCCAGGAAGACCACGCCCGGCTCTCCCGAGTGCCAGGCCGCTTCCGTGAGGCGGTCCCAGGCCGCCGCGGCTTTCAGGCGGGCGACGGGGCGGCCGGTGCGCGGGTTGACCAGCGCGTAGTCCTTGCGCTGGTCCAGCGCGCGCATGAAGGCATCCGTGATGCCCACCGAGAGGTTGAAATTCGTGAGTTCCGAAGGGGTGTCTTTGGCCTGGACGAACTCCAGGATGTCGGGATGGTCGATGCGCACAATGCCCATGTTGGCGCCGCGTCTGGTGCCGCCCTGTTTGATCACCTCGGTGGCCATGTTGAAGACGCGCATGAAGGAGACCGGCCCGGAGGCGACGCCGCTGGTCGTGGCGACGCGGTCGTGTTTGGGGCGCAGGTGGCTGAAGGAAAAGCCGGTGCCGCCGCCGGATTGGTGGATGAGGGCCTGGTGTTTCACGGCGTCGAAGATGGAGACCAGCGAGTCTTCGACCGGCAGGACGAAGCAGGCGGAGAGCTGTTGCAGCTCTCGCCCGGCATTCATGAGCGTGGGGGAGTTGGGCAGGAAGTCCAGGCGGCTCATCAGGCGCAGGAACGTCTCGGCAACCGCCGCCGTCCGCGCCGTGCCGCCGCCGTAGAGCCGTTCGGCTTGCGCAATGTTGCCGGCCACGCGCCGGAAGAGTCGCCACGGCGTTTCCACCGGCCTGCCGGCGTCGTTTTTAGCCAGGTACCGGCGGCGCAGCACGGTGAGCGCATTGGCCGAGAGGCGGGGCGTCGTCTGAGGACGGGTGCGCATGGCGTGCTCTCCCTGCCGAAAAGGTCCGGGAAGAAACGCCTGCATTATATGCCAATTCCGGTCGAGGCGCTATCGGCCCGGCGTCGCGGGCGAGGACGGTCCAGAGGATGCGAAACGAGCTTGCAACTGTCCCGGCTCATGAGGCAGAATGAAACCCGTGCGCCGGTGGTCTGGCGTCGGAACAACGATGAAATCCTACCGCGAGGAACTCTGGTTCGAGACGAAAACGCGACGAGCCTATCTGAACATCACAGCCCAAGTCGAAGCGGCGGTCAGAAAGAGCGGGATTGCGGAAGGGCTGGTGCTCGTCAACGCCATGCACATTACGGCGAGCGTCTACATCAACGACGATGAGCCGGGCTTGCTCAAGGACTACGAGGCCTTTCTGGAGCGGCTCGCGCCCCACGAGGCGGCCTACCGACACAACGAAACGGGCGAAGACAACGGGGATGCGCACATCAAGCGGCAGGTGATGGGGCGGGAGGTGGTCGTCGCCGTCACCGAAGGGCGGTTGGACTTCGGCCCCTGGGAGCAGATTTTCTACGGCGAGTTCGACGGGCGTCGTAAAAAGCGCGTCTTGGTGAAAGTCATCGGGGAGTGAGTCCGAAATCATGCATGTGGCGACGAAGATAGACAGCAGTCGTCCGGGGCTTGCCTCCCGGACCGAACTTCGGCAGTCTGGGCGGCGATCGAAACCGGAATGGCACGCGAGGGCTCATCAACGGACCGCGAGGCCGTGGGAGCATCGCGGAGGAGGGGCCTATGTCTAGCTGGTACCGGCCCGATCCCTTGACGCGCGACCTCATCCATCTTATCAACGCCCGCCGCCACGATCATGGGGACGCCGATGCAGCCGTGGATACGCTACAGGCCTTTCTTGATCAGGACCGGGAGCAGGACTTGCTCACCGTGCTGGCCGCGCTCGACGAGGAAATGGCCGAATGGCTTTTCGATCTGCTGGCGGAGGCCGCCTGCTCGGTGGTCATCGACGGCGATCCGGAGGAGAAGCCGACCTATGCCGTGCTGGCTGCCTTGGAGTTGCCGCTGCAGGCGAACTTGCGTCTGCCGCTCGGCTTGAAGATCGATCCGCTGGCCACAGCGGACCTGCTTCAGAAGCATCTGCGCCTGCCGTCCGGCACCGTCGTGATGGTGGAGCCGCGGTTGCTGACCGACGCCACGCTGGATCTGCTGACCCTGCACGCGTTGCACGAACATATTTCGGCCCTCGCGGATTCGCAGCGGCGCCAATGCATGGCGGCCCGGCTGCACCCGCCCGTCGAGTCCACGGCCTATCTGATTTTCGAATTGATCGGGACGCCGGAGCCTGGCCTGCCGGAGTCCATCGAGGAGGAGGATCGCCAGGCTCTGCTGACCGGGCTGGTGGCCCAGTGCGGAGAGCTGGCCCCCGCGCCGCAGATGATCGAGGCGCCGGTCTATGCCGCCTATGCCATGTTCGATGCGCAAAACGCCGTGCGGCTTCACCGGCTGGCGGATGAGACCGTGGCGGTCTGGCGGGACATGGAACCGGCCGCCAGGGCGCGGATCATCGTGCATCTGCACACGCAATGCGGTAACGGCGTCTACATGCCGGTGTGGACCGATCTCTTCGATCCCGAGCTGCCGGACGACCATGGCCCGGTCTGGACTTCGCCGGATGTCTGGGTCTTTACCGCCGACCTGCCGATCGAATGGCCCGGCGAGATGCTCACGAACCGTCTGCTGGCCGAAGGCTGCACCAGGTTCGAGAACCACATCGTCGAAGCGCCGGAAAACTGACAGGCAAGCAAAAGACGGAATGGCTCGTCGGCCTTGGTTGCCGGACCGATCGGCTTCCGTCGATCAAGCCGCGGCGGCGGCTTTCTTGAGCGGCTCCAGGAGTTTTTCCGAGACCTTCAGGCTTCCTCTCCCGATCCCGACCTCGATGTCCGGTTTCGTCACTCCGTGAAAATCGCTCCCGCCGGTGACGAGCAAACCCAGCCGCTTCGCGATGTTGAGGTATTCCGACGTCTGCTGAGGTTTGTGGGTGCTGTAGAGGACCTCGATCCCCATGAGGCCCTGTCCTTTCAATTCCTCGCAGAGCCTGAGCAGCCCGGCTTCGTTCTGTTTCGCCCAGACGGGGTGTGCGAGGCCGGGA
>VGXD01000164.1 GCA_016873525.1 Nitrospira sp.
GGGGTCTTATTGGCGGGACAGAGCGGCGCCTGGGTGAGCAAGGGGTTGATGTGGTACGGGAAGGTCCAGCCGATCCTCGCGCGGGCCAAGGAACAGCGGCACGGGCATGAGGTGGTTCAGCCGGTTCGTGGCAAGGGCGTGGACGTGCGGTACAAGGAAGCGGCGCCCCTTCCCGACTTCCTGATCCGCCGGGCCCATGTGACATTGTCGCTTGAGGCCGGCGATGTGAGCGGCAGGATCGAGAACATCACGCCGGACCAGGACATCTTGGGGAAGCCGCTCACCTTTGCCTTGGCGGGAGAGAAACTCAAGGGCCTGCAGTCGGTGCAGCTTGACGGGGCCTTCAACCATGTCGCGCCGGCTTCTCCCAAAGACAGTCTGCAATTCAAGGCGCGAGGCTATCAGGTGCGGAATGTGACGCTCTCCGATAGCGCGGCCTGGCCTGTGACGCTTGGAACGGCGGTAGCCGACCTGGACCTTCACGCCACGGTCAGCGGCCAGGCCCTTGCCGGAGCGATGACGGCAGGGTTGCGGTCGGTGCGTCTGACCCTCGGCAAACAGGATGCATCCAACCAGTTTGTTTCGGCTGTCGGCTCGGCCTTGTCCGGCGTGTCGGCCTTGACTGCCAAGGCTGAGGTGACGGGCACGCTCGATCGATACGAGGTCCAGCTCTCTTCCGATCTGGATCGTGTGTTGCAGGAGGCCGCGGGCAAGCTCGTGCAGGCCTACGCAGACCGTCTCCAGAAGGAACTGGAGACAGCCGTCATGGCCAAGGCCGGTGGGCCGCTGAACGACCTCAGAAACAGCTTCGGCGGCTTGGGCGGGGTGGGAGATGAATTGGCCTCGCGTCTGGCTCAGGGCGCCGGCTTGTCGCAAGGCACCGTGGAAAAACTTCTGCCAGGCGGGTTCAAGCTTCCGTTTTAGGCCGGTCCGGCCGGTCGGGCCTTCTCTCCCGTGGCTTCCGCAAAGGAGGCCGAGGCGTGCCGCGCACCTTTCGTCGCCCACCGAATGCTTACCAATGCCAGATCAGGTTGAAGGTTCCGCCGCGGCGGACGTAGAGGAAGCCCCGGTCTTCGTAAGCGCCGGACAGCTCCCCCGAGATCTGATCGGTGATGGGGAAGATCGCGCCCCCTTGAATGGTGCGGGTTTTCGCTCGTGTGAAGTCTTGGAACGCGTAGATCCTCTCTCCGGAGGTGCCGAATCCGCCGGACGCAAAGAGTTGCAGCCGCTCGGTCGGTCTCCACGTGAGTTTGCTGGAAAGGGTCGTGGAGCCGGTCTCCGGGATGTAGTAGAGTTTTTCCGTCAACCACACATTCGAGGGGAGGTACACGATCAGGCTGGGGGTCAGCAAACTTACGTCCTGGGCCGGAATGGACAGGGTCGGAGAGGTGTCCGCGCGATAGGTATAGGCCAACCGTTCATAGCCGAAGGAAGCTTCCAGGAAAGACAGGGACTGGTGCAGCACGGACAGGTTTTGAAAAATCTGCGTGCCGATTCTGAAGTTCGGGACGAATCCTGGGTTGATGGCAAAGGATCCGCTTACGATGCCCCAGGCCTTGCGCCACAGCGGCCCATGAAGTTCCGTTGTGAGCGGCACGTCGTCGAGCCCGAAGCGCTTCAAGTACTCCATCTTGGCGACGACCGTGTACCCGCCGACAGGCGCGGCGACTTCGAGCAAGCCGTCCCGTTCGTCGGGGACTTTTTGCGTATAGTCGGATTGGCCGTAGCCCATCTTCACGTAGCTGCGGAAAGGAAGGGTCGGCGTGGCCGACGCCACACCGATTTTTGCTTCAGGAGAGACGACCTGTTCGGCCTTGATCTGTTGGATCCGCTGCTCAACCATCCGATCCGGCGTCGCGCGAAAGACATCTTCGTAGTAGCGCAAGGCCTCGTTGAATTCGCCGTGCCAATAGAGGATGTCGGCCAGCCCTCGTTCGGCTTCCAGATTGCCGGGGCTCACCCGCAGGGCCGCTTCATAGTACCGGCGTCCGTCGGACATCTTCCATTGGGAGGCCGAAACCTTTCCCAACATGAGCAGGGCGTTGAGATCGGAAGGGTGTCGGGAAAGAATCTCCCGGTAGGCAGAGATCGCTTGGCTGTACTGCCCTCGCAGAATGAGCAGCCTCGCCAGCGCGCTTCGAGCGTCGTTGTCTTCCGGGTGAGCCAGAAGGTGTTCTTGATAGGCGGAAATTGCGGCATTGTGCTGCCCGGCGGTTTCCATGGCGCGGGCTCGCTCAAGAGGCTGTTGAGAGGAGGGGGGCGGCGCCGGCGGCGGAGAGGGGGCCGGGGCGGGCGAGGAGTCGTTCGGTTCTGCTTGGATCTTTCTGATCTGCTCGGCAACCTCAGGGGATTTTGTGGCGAGGTACAGGGCTTCGTAGTGCGGAAGGGCAAGGGCGTGCCGGCCGTTTTCGTAGAGAGCATCGGCCAGCCCTCGTTTGGCTTCCAGATTGCCGGGAGTCTTGCTCAGGATTCTCTCGAAGAGAGCCTGGGCTTCGGAAAACTTCTTCTGCCCCACCCTCACCCGAGCCAGCCCCATCTGTAAGCTTGTGTCCTCGAGGCTCCGAGTGAGCAGGTGTTCGTACTGCTTCTGAGCGTCCTCGAAATGGCCCTGGAGGGTCAGCGCTCGCGCGAGCCCGGCCCGGGCTTTTTCGTCTTTCGGGCGGAGGTCCAGGTAGGATCGATAGGCCTGGACGGCCAGAGCGTACTGCTTCTGATTTTCAAACGCCTGGGCCTGAGCGAGCAGGTTTTGGGCCGACGGCTTCTTGGATGCCGAAGTGGCGTCAGACTTGGCGGCGCTTTCCACAGGGGCCGAAAAGGCCGGGGCAACCAGGCAACACAGGAGCAGGAGGCCGGCGCTGAGAGGGTCGGGTCGGATACCCTGTGGGAATTTCCGGTCTTGCAACGTCTCCCCTTTGCCGAAACGGCCAGCGGTCATGCCCTGCGTTGCGTTTCCCTTCCGGTGTCGGAGCCGATGAGCCCATACAACGTTCCGAACTTTTTTTCCAGATACGCGAGAAAAGGCTCCGGGCTGAGGGAGCGGCCGGTCACCCGTTGAGCGAGGTGATCGGCGGTGAAGCTTCGGCCCCAGCGGTGGATCTTCTGGTTGAGCCACTTGGTCAGGACCGTGAGCCGTCCGGCTTCGATCTCGGCCTCAAGGTTCGGCAGTTCCAGACAGGCCTGGTCGTAGAACTGGACCGCGTAGAGATTGCCCAGCGTATAGGTCGGGAAATAGCCGAAGGCGCCCAGCGACCAGTGGACATCCTGCAAGACCCCCTCTGCGTCACGCTCCGGGACAAGTCCCAGACAGTTCTTCATCCCTTCGTTCCAGATGGCCGGGAGGTCCTCCGCCTGAGTCCGGCCTTCGATCAGATTCTGCTCGATCTCGAAACGCAGCATGATATGGAGATTGTAGGTCAGTTCGTCCGCCTCCACCCGGATCAGCGAGGGGGCCACCCGGTTGATCGTCGCATAAAACCGGTCGAGAGTCACGTCGCCGAGCTGATCGGGAAAGGTCCGCTGCAACAGAGGGTAGAAACAGTGCCAGAAGGGCCGCGACCGGCCGACGCAGTTTTCCCACAAACGGGACTGGCTTTCGTGGATGCCGAGCGAAAGGGCTTCACCCAGGGGAGTCCCATAGCGGGCCTGGTCGAGGCCCTGGTCGTAGAGACCGTGGCCCCCTTCATGGAGGCAGCTAAAGAGGCAGGCCGGCAGCTCGCGCTCGTAGACGCGGGTCGTCACGCGCACGTCGGTCGGATGGAACGAGGTGGTGAAGGGATGGGAGGAGAGGTCGAGCCGGCCCCGGTCGAAGTCGTAGCCCATGGCGGTCAGGACGAGTTTGCCGAATTCCACCTGACGTGATGGATCGTAGGATCTGGTGAGAGGGCTGTCGTCGATCTTGACCGGGGAGGCCACCACCCGGTTGAGCAGCGGGACCAGACGGTCCTTCAGGGCGGCGAACAGGGGGGCCAGTTGCGCGGCTGTGGCGCCTGGCTCGTAAGTATCCAGGAGCGCGTCGTAGGGGGAGTCCTTGTACCCAAGGTACTGAGTCTCCTCGCGCTTGAGCGCGATGATGGTGCGGAGGTTCGGTAAAAACAGTTTGAAGTCGCTCTTCTTCCTGGCCTCGGCCCAAATCTGTTGGGCCAGCGAACATTCCCGGCTGAGCTTCTTGACGAAGTCCGACGGTAATTTTTTTGCCCGGCTGAAGTCCCGCCAGACCTCCCGCAGGAGGGCGCGCGACGGTTCATCCCAGGCATCGCCGGCAATTTCCAGGGCCTGGCCTGTTGCCTGGTCCACCCATTTGGCGAGCAGGGCTTCGATCTCCGGTGAGACCAGTTTGTCGTGGGCCATTGTCTGGAGGGTGGAGAGCTGGTCTGCCCTGGCCTCGCCGCCGCCTGGCGGCATGTAGGTCTCTTGATCCCAAGAGAGCAGGGAGGCCGCGCTGTGGAGGTGTTGGACTTCCAGAAGCCGTTCAGTCAAGGGCTTTAAGGTATCGAGTGTCTTCACGAACCAGTCTCCTCAGGGGTTCCCAATGGGGTATGATGCCGGATCAGCATACGCAACACCGGGCCGTTTCGCAATTTCGGAGGGAGTCCGATGGAGGATTTGATCAGGCCGGACATCGAAGCCTATGCCGAGGCCCATTCCACCGCCGAGTCGGCAGCCTGTCTGGCATTGCGGGAAGAGACCTGCCGCACGATGGAGATTCCCCAGATGGTGGTGGGGCCCTTGGAAGGGGCCTTTCTGAAAATGATGGTGCAACTTGTGGGGGCAAGGCGGGTCCTGGAGATCGGCATGTTCACGGGCTATAGCGCGCTGTCCATGGCCGAGGCCTTGCCTGACGACGGGTCCCTCATCACCTGCGAAGTCGATGATCGTTCTGCCGCCCTGGCCCGCAAGCACCTGGCGAAAAGTCCGCAGGGCCGCAAGATCGACATCCGGATGGGCCCGGCGCTGGAGACCTTGCGGGACCTCGCCGGTCCCTTCGATCTGATCTTCATCGATGCGGACAAGGCCAACTACGTCAACTATTACCGCCGCGCCCTCGAATTGCTGTCGCCGCATGGCGTGATCTTGATCGACAACGTGCTCTGGTCCGGCGACGTGTTGCTCCAACCGCCGCCGGATGAGCGAACCGCCGTGATCCAGGAATTGAACCGTCTTGTCGTCTCCGATCCTCGCGTGACCGCTGTGTTGGTGACGATCAGGGACGGGGTCTTGGTTATAAAACCGAAGCGTAGCGCTGCCGAAAAGTCTTGACGGGAAGAGGACGGGCTTGTTATAGGCCGTGATACATGAGGAAACCTTCCGAGTTGGCGGCCTATGG
>VGXD01000165.1 GCA_016873525.1 Nitrospira sp.
CGCGCGCGTGGACCTCACCCAAGCCCAGGCTCGCCTGCACGGCGACCTGCCTCCCGGTTCCTATGCGGTGCTGACCGTGAAGGACACCGGCACCGGCATGGATGGCGCCACGCTCGCCCGCTGTTTCGAGCCCTTCTTTACCACCAAACCGGTGGGGCAAGGCACGGGGCTCGGCCTCTCGATGGTGTATGGGATCGTCAGACAAAGCGGGGGCCACATCGAAGTCACCAGCCGGCCCGGGCAAGGGACGACCTTTCGACTCTATTTCCCACGCGCCGATTTGGCGCAGGAGACGGAGCAAGCGAGCCCCCTCGCCGTGAAACCCAAGGGCGGTACCGAAACGATTCTCGTGGTAGAGGATGAGCCCGGCGTGAGGCAACTGATCCTGGACGTGCTCCGGGATCAGGGGTATACGACGTTGGAAGCCGCGCATGGGCACGAAGCGCTGTGCTTGGGCCTCGAGCACGTCGGCCCCATCCATCTCCTCCTCACGGATATGGTGATGCCGGGGATGACGGGCCGTGAGGTGGCGCAGCAATTTTTGCGCCTACGCCCGGATGTCAAAACGATTTACATGACGGGCTATCCGCAGGAAAATGTCCAGCTTGAAGAGATCCTCCGCCCGGGCGACGCTTTCCTGCAGAAACCGTTCGAGCCGGATCAATTGCTGACAACCGTGCGCGAACTGCTCGAGCCGCATCCATGACCGGTCCTCCGCCGTCACGCAGCGCCAACGCGGCGTCCCTTCGCAACCTTTCTCATCCGCTCGCTCTCGGTGACCGGGCTTCAGCTCCCTGGACAAGTCTGCTGCTGCTGGCCTGCGTTGCGATGGGGTTCGGACAAGCCTGCCAGGGCCCGTTCCAGACCACCCGCATCGTCTGCGGCGCCTGCGAAGAACCGGACCGCTTCGTCCGTCTGCAACTCCGCCGGACCGCCCCGCAGCAGCATCCCCCGCCACCCTTCGCCCATCCCTTGGCCCTGAGCCCAGAGGACTGGATGCCCATCTTGACCAGCATCCGGGTCCAGGGCCATCGCCCGGGACTGCTGTTTTCCTCCGACAAGGACCCCGTGGAGCCGGCCTTTTCACCGGACGACATCGCCTACCTGAGCGGCACGCTCAGCAAAGCCTTTGCCCAAGCGCGACCCGGCGAGTGGATCGTCTTTGGGCTCAGCCATGCCTCGTCAGCATCCGCCGCTGTGACCGAAGTGACCTCCGGCGGGTGGTTCGTGGACGGACCTCACCTCCACCTCATCCTGGCGCACTATCGATACACCGTCACCATGCCGAATGTCCGGGAACTCTTATGGCAGGCCCCCCTGCACGCCAACACGGAGCCTCTCTACGATTTCGTGCCGGGCGACTTTCAGACCGTGGCACAGACTCCAAACCTTCTGAGCCGGCTCCTCCTTCCCAATCTCCCCGCCATCGCCATCGCCTACCAACCGCTCCTCCTCGCCACGACCGCTCCGCCGCAGCCCTCCCCCAAGAGTTCTGCCGCGCCGCCTTCCAGACCCGACCAGCAATCAGACGCCGGGCCATCACTGGAAGAGCGGCTCCAGAAGCTCAAGAGACTCAGAGAACAGGCCTTGATCACCGAAGAAGAATACAGGGCCAAGAAACAGCAGCTTCTCGAACAATTCTGACCCAAGCCGCAATGGCCGACTCCCAACCCCTTCCTCCTTAGGCTGGAGACCGTTGCCAACATCCTGCTAAACCACCTGCGTGCAGGGAAACACAAAAGCATGGACGGGAGCTTTGCCGGAGGGATGTTCCTTCGCAAGTCCATCGTGAAAGGCTTTCAAGTCGCCGATCGCCTGGTCGGCCTGATCGTCCGGCAAGGCCGCCAACAGCAGCGAGTTGAACCCCAGGGACGCAAACGCTCCCCTGGCCATGCCGCTCTGCCCCATGCCGGTGACCTCGGACAACAGCGTATAGGCCTTGATCCCTCGTGCTTGGAGCAGGGTCAGCACCTCGTCCTTGAGAGAATCCCGAAAGACAATCATCACCATCTTCATGACAGGCTCCTCCCTTGACGTCTGGGGCTTGCGGCCCCGCGTGTTGCCTCGGTCATCCCCCGATCAACTGCTTCACCAGTGCCCGTTCCTCCGCCTCGGACGTCACCCGACCGTTGAGGCGGGCCTCCAGCAATGTCTCCAGGAGCTTCTTGTACTGGGGACCCGGCTTCAACCCCATGGCCTTGAGGGCAGTCCCCGTGAGAGCGGGTCTGACATGGCGATCGGTGGTCAGGTAGGCGGAAATCCGGCGCTTGGCGGATTCCGACTTGCTCTTGGCCATGAGGAACAGCAGGGTCTCGTCGGCCTGACCCTGGAACAAGCGGTAGGTGTCGGCCGGACTCGGCGGAGGACGTTTCGCGAGCTGGCGGAGGATGCGGGGAGAAGCCCTGTGGCCGGTCCTGATCTTCTCGGCGTGCCGATCGGGCAGCGCCAGCCGCATCAGCGTTTCCCCCACCGCCTTGTGCGGAATCACGTCCATGATCGCCATGAAATAGACCAGCCAGGGATCGATCTGCTGACGCAAATCCGACAACCGGTGCCAGGCCAAGGCCTGCTCGACCCCCTTGAGGAGCGCCGCCAGGCGGGACGACCAGGCAAGGGCCGGGTGGATGAACCGGAGCAGGTCCAACTCGCCCAGCCTGGCGACAGCCTTCCGCGGCTCCTCCTCCGAGAACAGGAGCATCAGCTCGGTCAACAAGCGCTGGCCGGAGAGGCGGTGGAAGAGGTCCATCTTGGCGGCGCCCTTGATCAGCGTGAGCGTCTCCTTGCCCAGGCGAAATCCAAACCGCTGCTCGAACCGGACGGCCCGGATCACGCGCGTCGGATCTTCGACGAAGCTCAAGCTGTGGAGCACGCGGATGGTCTGCTCCTTGAGGTCCCGCTGCCCGCCGTAGAAGTCGATCAACTCCCCGAACCGCCCGTTCAGCCGGATGGCCAGCGTGTTGATCGTGAAGTCCCTCCGGTAGAGGTCTTTCTTGATCGAACTCTGCTCGACGGTCGGGAGCGCGGTCGGATATTCGTAGTACTCGGTGCGAGCCGTCGCCACGTCCAGCTTGAAGCCGTCCGGACAGACCACCACGGCCGTGCCGAACCGCTCGTGGACCTTCACGCGCGCGGCCAGTTGCCGCCCCAAGGCCCTGGCGAAGGCAATCCCGTCGCCTTCGACGACCACATCCAGGTCCAGGTTCTCGATGCCCAGCAGGAGGTCCCGCACAAAGCCGCCCACGACATAGACCAACAGACCGAGTCGATCCCCCAGCTCGCCGGCCTGTTTCAGGAGACCGGCCACCCGGGCCGGCAGCCGCTCCTTGAGCATGCTGCCGACGTCCCGCCTGTGGCTGGAGGCCGAAGGAGTCTCTCCCTTGACCCTGGCCCGAGCCGCAGCCAGGACGTCATCGTGAAGGGTCCTGAGCAGATCGGTCCTGGTGATCACGCCGACGACCTTGGTCCCGTCCAGCACCGGCACGAAGCGTTGGTTCCGCTCGATCATTCTCGCTTCGATCTCGCGGAAAGGCGTGTCCGGCTCTGCCTGGTACTGATCGGTCTGGGCCACGGTCCGGACGGAGGCCCCGGCCAGTCCGTGAAACAGCGCTTTTTGGATGATCTCCCTGGTCACCAAGCCGAGATAGCGCTCCTTGTTGTCCAGCACGGGCAGGACATTGACCCCATACTTGGTCATGCGGTCGCCGGCCTCCGCGACGGTTGCCTCGTCTTCGACGGCCTTGACCGGCCTGGTCATCACGTCCCTGGCCAGGAGGGTGGGACGGAACTGCTCGTGCAGCAACCGCGCCAGCCGCTCCTTGATCTCGATCAGCGTCTTGCCCTTGACGCTGGCCGCCCCAGCCACCGCATGGCCCCCGCCGCCGAATTCCTGCAGGAGGCGCCCCACGTCGATCTCGGGACGCCGGCTCCGGCCGATGATCTCGGCCTTGTCCTCCATTGCGATCGCCGCCACCACCGCGTCGAGCCCTTCCAATTCGGCCAGCTTGTGCACGGCCTCGGACAGATCCCCCCGGTAGCGGTCGTAGGTACTGGTGGCCAGCAACACCTTGCGTCCGTCCAGGTAATAGACCTCGCTGTGATGGAGCAAGTCATTGAGCAGCGTAATCTGCTCCGGGTCCAGGTGAGGGCGCAGCCGGTCCGAGACCATGTTCAAGTCCGCCCCGGCCCGCAACAAGGCCGCGGCCGCTTCCAGGTCGCGGGCGGTGGTGGAGATGTACGCCAACGAGCCGGTTTCTTCGTAGAGCCCGATCGCCAGCACCGTGGCTTCGAAGGGCGTGAGCGCCAGGCTCTGGGCTTGCAAGCGCTCGATCATCATCGTCGTCGTCGCCCCGACCTGCTCCACCACACGAAGGTCGGCCCGGAGCAGCCCGGCTCCTCCCCCGGCATGGTCGGCATCGGGATGGTGATCGTAGATATGGAGCGAGACCGCCGGATTCAAGCAGAGGTCCTTGAGGGGCCCGATCCGCTCCGGCTCCTGGATATCCACCAGAATCAGGCGTGTGACTTGCGTAAGATCCAGATCCTTGAGCCGCGCCAGCCCGAGGTCGTGCAAGGCCAGAAAGTTGCGGACCGGCTCTTGCGCCCCGCCGGGAAAAACCAGGGTCGCGCCGGGATAGAGCTTCCGCGCCGCAACCATGGACGCCAGACCGTCGAAGTCCGCATTCACATGGGTGGTAATGAGGTCCACGCAGCCATTCTAACAGGATCGGGCAAGGCGTTAAACAACCGGCCGCCTTTGTGTCCTCAGCGGACATCCTGAAAGAAGGAACGGGGGAGCACGGGGAGGTGAAACTCCACGTGCAGGATGATCAGGAGCACCCGGGCAAAGCTACGCCAAATGCCCATCTGGACGAACTTGCGGGAGTCGGTCACCACCGGAGGCTCAAGGAGGACCGGGGTGACGATGCGAACGAGCTTCTCGCACAAGGCCACATCCTCCAGAATCGGCTGCTCGGGGAAGCCGCCCAACCGTTCGAACAACGACCGCCGCACGAAGAGCGCCTGATCCCCATAGATGATGCGGGAGCGGACACAGCGGAAGTTGTCCAAGAAGGAGATCAGCGCCAGACGCCGGTCCGATCCGGAGAATCGGTGCCGGAAGCCGCCGGCCTGGACGGTCTGATCCGACTCCAGGCGATTCAACCGCGCCAGGGC
>VGXD01000166.1 GCA_016873525.1 Nitrospira sp.
GTCTCTCACCGTCAAACCTTTCACGGGTCGGCGCTCTACTTGGTCAGGAGCGGCCGGCCCTTCTTCTTACCGATGGACTCGCTGATGGTGGTGAGGGGCAGCTGCCATGCCGCGCTGCCTGGCGTTCAGCCACTCCTCGACCTCCGCCTCAAACCAGCCCACGCTGTTGTCAGAAATGCGGCGCCTCGCCGGGAACCGCCCCTTGCGCTCCAATCTCCAAATCGTCGTATCGGAGAGTCCGGTCATTTCCAGAATGGCGGGTTTCCGCAGAATCTTCATCGCTTTCTCCTGCGTTACAGCACTTGTTTCCTCGTTGTACAACAATTCGGCCGGATTTGTCCTGAACATGGTTCAGTGAAAGGCGATTACTACCTAACACAGGCGATTTCCGGTAAGTTAGCGCGAAATGCCGATCTAGCTTTTTGGTTAGCAAGTAATTCCGCTAGAGGGACGAAGTCTCATGACTTCGCGTCCTGATCCGGAAAGTGGCTCGTCAGGCGGGTCAGGGACAGTTTTGTTAAGAATTGTGCTTACTTGGTCGTCTCGAATTGGAGGCGCATGACCTGTGCAGCGCGTAGGGATGCCGTCGCGTAGGCACGGCCCATGCCGTCGCTGAACTCGACTTCGAACACGTCGGAGCCGCTCATCTCGACAATCGTCCCCGCTTGGCCCCGTCGAAGCCCCCGATCGGGAATGTCCTCAGTCAGGGCCACGACGTCCAGGAGCTTCAACACGTGCATCGTCAGGCGGCTCTCAGTGACCCTCTGACGCCCGCCAAGTCCGTAGCCGGCGCATGACTTCTTCGTGCGAGATCACGCGGCCCTCGGCGACATCCTGCAAGCCCTCATCCACCTTCAGCTTGAGGATGAGCGCGTCGATGATGTCGGCCAAGGTCGCCTCGTCGGGCAGGCGATGGATGAGTTCGATTGCCTCCCTCTTGGCTTGCCCAGCGGCATCCCCCGTCAGAGCCACCGTGCCAGCTCCTCGGCGGTCATCCCCGCCTGGCGCAGAATCGAGCGCATCGTGCCGGCAGGAAGAACCGCCCCCGCGTGGACGGGCACGACGACCAGGCCGCCGCCTTCCTTCCGGAGGTAGTGGTGGCTGCCGCGGACATGCGTCTCCTTGAATCCGGCACGCTGGAGCGCCTTCAGGACTTCGGTCCCCGTTGCCCTCGGCTGCCGAGGCGTCAGACCGCTACCTCCAGGTCCACGAGTTCGGGATCGGGCACGTCGGGGATCGGGAGCCCTTGTTTGGCCGAAGCTTCGAGGAAGCCGGCAATCGCCTCACGAGTCATGTCCAGCGCCTCCTGGCGGGTCCTGCCGTAAGTGGACAGGTCTCCGAGCGCCGGGACCTGCGTAACCCAGAGCTTCTCCTCCGTGTCCCAGGCCAGGAGCACCTTGAATGTGCGGCCGGTCGTCATTTCCGCCCTCCTCCCTGAAATTCTACGGCGTCGCCACGTATTCCGCCTTCGCCGTGGGCTCGGGGATCGGCAGGCCATCCTCCCGGAGTCCTTCCAAGTGCAAGGCCAGCGCCTCGGAAATCAGCTGCCTGACCTCCTCGGGAGTGCTGCCCGTTGCCACGCAGCCGGGTACGTCCGGCAGGTAGGCGGACCAGTTGTCGCCTGCCTTCTCGATGATCACCAGGTAACTCATGGACGCCTCTCCTTGATCTGCGCCTGTTTTAGCACGCTGGAGAGCGTACCTGGCGCCATTTCATCGCTCGGGTGACCGGCCACGGTGACGCGGCCTTTCTTGGTCGGGTGCTTGAACTGGCGGTGACTCCCGCGCTGGGTCACTTCGTACCAGCCGTCGGCGCGGATCAACGCGATCACGTCCCGGACCTTCACTATGACCGCCCAGTCTTGGCCCGTGGCGTGAGTCCGGGCCTACGCAGCTCCCGGATCTTCCCGGGCTTGCCGGCCAGGATCTTTTCCAGTCGGGTGGCCCACCGATCTAGCGCGTCGCGCTTCTCGGCGTCGTACTCGTAGCGGTCGTAGACGGCCGTCACGCGGGCCAGGCCCGATTCCGTGAGGCTGGTATGGTTGAGCACCTTGCCCGTCACGAACCGTGGCACCCCGGAATGGCCAAGGCCCGTGGCGACGGTCCGGCGCAGGTCATGGGGCCAGAAGTCCACCCCGGACGCGGCGCGGATCTTGTCCACGGGCTTGCTGATGTTCGTGAGCGGCCGGTTGCCGCCGCCGATCCGGGACGGGAACACGAGGGGACTGCCCTTGGTTGCCTCCAGCCGATGACGCAATACTGCGACAGCTTGGCCGGATAACGGGACACGATGCGCCTGCTTGTTCTTCGCGTGCTCGGCCGGAATGGTCCAGACCGCGGCCCCGAAATCCACGTCAGCCCAGCGCATCCGCTCCAGTTCGCCGCGCCGCTGGCCGGTCAGGAGGGCCAGCCGCAGAATCATGCCCACGGCGCCGGCCTCGCCGCAGGCGCTCCAGACAGCACGGATCTCGCCGTCGGTCAGCACGCGGTCGCGCTCGCGCTCCTCGCCAGGAGCCTCGATCAGGGCAGCCGGGTTGTGGTCCACTAGCGACCGGCGCATGCCCCACCTGAAAACGCGGCCGATCAGATTCAGGGTGCGATTAGCCATCACCGGGGCGCCACGGTCGGCGATTGCTTCGACCAGCGCGATCACGTCGGCCTTGGTCACCTTGTTCGCCTTGCGATGCTTCCAGGCCGGGAGAACGTCCTTCTCCAAAATGCGCCTCTGCTCGTCGGCCGTGCGGTTCTTGGTCGCGTGCCGGGCCAGGTACTCGGCTACCAGCTCGCCATAAGTGGGCGCGGCGCGGTCCTGCTGGACGGCCTCGCCCGGATTGGTGCCGCGCTCGGCATCCAGGAGCTTGGCCCGCGCCTGCTCGCGGGCGTCCGCCAGGGTCAAGGCCGGGTAGGTGCCCAGCGTGAGCCGCCGGAGTAGCTTCTCGCCCTTGACCCGGTACATCACGAACCAGGCCAGCCGCCCGCTCGGCGCGGCCCGCAGCCCGAGGCCGCTCACCTTCTTGTCGAAGTAGTCGATCCGCCCGCCTTCGGGCAGTTCCAGCCGCTCCAGCCAGCGGGCGGTCATCTCGACCGTGGGCATCCTGTCGTCCCTCTTTGGGTAACACCTTGGGTAACAAGCCGCCAGAAATGACGTGCAAAGCCGTGGGTAACATTGAAGCAGAAAAAACGGCTTGCTTCAATACTTCCGGCTTTGCATCCGGTTTCTTTCTTCGTCAGGGAATTTCACATTTCCCTGCTTTGGGAGCAGGATGTCGTCGGTTCGAATCCGGCCACCTCGACTAGGTTTCAGCGATCCGTGGTAGCCATTCTGGTAGCCAATCTCTGGGGAATGTGATGGCTGGCGGGTTAGGCCGGGCTGCTTTCGCCAGAACCCGGAAGGGGAGCGGTATCCGTCCGCTAGCCAGTTCTGCCTTTCGGCCAGACCTTCTCCGAGGCATTCAAAGGCCATGGCCAGGCGCGGCTTCGGGAGCGGATCCATCTGCCCCATACGGGGCGCGGATGGGCTGCCTCAGTGTCTCTGGGCAAAGATCAGAGTGGCGGACAACCGGATAAGTGATCCGCGGCAAGAGCCGCGTCGCCGGCAGGATGTGTATGAGAAGCTCGCCGGACTCGTGGCGCTGAGGATATGAAACTATCTGTGGCGCCAAACTGCCGTTTGCATTTCGCCCACTGCCAGGGTGCATTTGCAACAGAAATTTCACAAGCGCCGTAGGTTTCTCGAAAGTTGTCCCCTCGGCCATCCGGCCAGGAGAGGGTCGTAATTGCGTATGCAAGCAGCTATGAGGGCGTCTCGGACCGGACCTCAGCTACTTCCGGCTCGAGCGCCTCGACATCGCGGATTACCGTGCGAACGTCGGGATACCTCGTCGCGTGGTCGAGTGCGACGCACTTATCAATTACCGCCCGGGTGGAGCCCGTGCAGGCGCCGATGTCCAGGCGCCCAGAGAAGATGAACGAGAGCACGAAGCCGATCGCGTAGATTTCGTTGGCCACGTTGTAGTCCTTGAAGCTCACGATGGTCCGGTCCAAGATCGTCCCCCGTAGCTCCGATTCGGTCCTCGTCAGCGACGAGGAAGGGTTCTTGAACAACCCGAAGTCGGATATCTTCACGATCACCGACCCGCCGTCGTACTCTCTCACGAGGACGTTTTGGTAGCTGACGTCGCGGTGCAGGTGCCCCTTCGAGTGCAGGTAGTTCAGCCCGTAGAGGAACTGCAGCGCGACCCGCTTTCGGGCGCCGAACGAGATACGCGCGTTGTTCCGATCAATGAAGCCACGGAGCGTGGCGTCGCAGTGTTCCATCGTGTATTCGTTGCGATCCTCGAAGTAGCGAAACACCTGGAGCACATACGGGAAGCGGAGGCTCTTCAATAGGTCGAACTCATTTCGGAATCGTGCGAGGTCTGACGGTGTCAGATTCCGTTTGGCGCGCTTCAGAGCAAACGGAATGCCGTACTCCGGATCGATGAACCGATAGACTTTGGCGTAGGACCCTGAACCGATCATCTGAAGTTCGACGGTCGAGCGACGTTCCGGAAGGTGCATCCGAGTCTCGGGCATCATGAAAACTGGCTCGTATTTAACGAGTTCAATCGCCTCGAAGTCCTCGGGGATGGGGCTGCCGCCGGAGTCGACTAGAAACTTTCTGCAATCCTCGATCACCTGCCGATAGGAATCAGCGACGACGAACTCTAGGCCGCCGCGCCCCAGCACTTGTTTTGCGTCCCCGATCTCGTCGATAAGGCCAATGAGCTGCCGGCTGTCCTCTGCGTTGAAGTGGCGGTTCATCCGCGCCTTGCGATTCATGAAATCGAAGAGCGCGTTGAGTCGCTGGTGGAAGTTGGCAAACATGCGACCACCCGCACCAAGGCCGGCGTAGAGCCGCAAGAATAGCGGGTCCACCTCGATCTCAACGTAGCGGTCACGCAGATCCTGCAACATCAAATCTTCGGGTGTCATCACAGGGTCAAGTATGCGCGACCCCTCTGTGCGGTGACAAACTCCTACGTTCACACTCTATAGGGTCAGAATGCGGTTGGATTTGCCCAAACCCTGGGTTGGCGCTGGTTCATGGGGCAATCCAGCCTACCGCTAGTCGGCAGCGCTCCGCTCGTGTTCGGTCGGCGATCATTCGGCGTTGTGT
>VGXD01000167.1 GCA_016873525.1 Nitrospira sp.
TTTCTGATCGTCGGCAGTTGGATGCTGACGCAACAGAAAGAGGATCAGGCCATCTTCGTGACCTTCCCGAGCGGAAAACAGATTGAAACCGAAGTGGCCGATACGCCGGAAAAGCTTCTGTTTGGGTTGGCCTTTCGGGAAGGATTGCCGCCGGACTCGGGGATGCTGTATATCTTCGAGAGTTCCGGCCGGCATCGTCTCCGGACCAAGGGGTTTACCTTCCCGGTCGATATGATCTGGGCGGACGAGAGCCACCACGTGGTGGCGGTGGTGGAAGGGGCGGCGCCCTGTCCGCAGGATCCCTGTCCCGTCTTCGGTCCTCCGCCGGAGGATGCCCGGTATGTGATTCAAACCGCCGCAGGATTCGTGAAACAAGAACAGGTCGTTCCCGGGATGGAGTTGAAATTTACGCTTCGACTCTAGGTCAGGAAGCCGATACGAGTGGGTGCGTGGAAGGAAGGACGAGAGCCGTATGGAAGGGTTTCAATTGGTCGCGAAGGTTGAGGAGGTTCCTCCCGGCCGATCCAAGGTCGTGCAGGTCAACGAGCGCCCGATCGCCCTCTTTAATGTCGAGGGGACCTTCTACGCCATTTACAATAACTGCCCCCACGAGGGGGGGCCGCTTGGCGAGGGACATTTGAAGGGCTGTGTCGTGTCCTGTCCCTGGCATGACCTGGCGTTCGACGTGCGGAATGGGCAGGCTACCGACGGGGGCGGGTATTGCGTGGGGAGCTACGAGGTGTGCGTGAAGGACGAGGGAGTCTTTGTCGGCGCGCGCCGCAAGCGCTGAGGCGGAAGCGGTTGGGGGTGGCGGCGCCGATGCGGCGGTGGTGAAGACGGACGAGGGGAGCAGGGGCAGGGATGGTTCAATCGCCGGGTGAAGGGTTTGGTACCGATTCCGATCGGCAGGAGAAACACGTGACGGCTTCCGTGGGAGCCACTTTTCACGTGCACCTGTGGGAAGACCGTACGCGGGGGGAGCAGTGGGTGCCGTCGTACGAGGCGGGGGCCTTTGCGCTTGTGAACGACGAGTTTCTCCGGACCGCCAGCGGCAACGCCGTCGAGTCGGGGCGTCGAAGCTTCGAGTTCCGCGCGATCGCGCCGGGCCCGCAGCGCCTGTTGTTCGAAAAACGCATGGGCTGGAAGTTTACGGCCGAAGACCGCCGCGTCTTTCTTGTCCAGGTGGTCGAGGGACCCGGCCGATCCGGCCGAAGCGGGGACGCGTGATGCCCGACATCGGATTTCTCAATGGCCGGTTCATGCCGCTCGAACAAGTCCTGGTGCCGGTGGAGGACCGAGGCTTCCAGTTCGGCGACGGGGTCTACGAAGTGATCCGCACGTACCGCGGGGTCCCGTATCAACTGGAGGCGCACTTGGCCCGTCTGGAGCGGAGCGCCCAGGCGATCGGGCTGGCGCTGCCCTACCGCCTACGTGAGTGGCAGGACTTCGTGCGGGAAGGTCTCGCATTGGGGGCCCATGACGAGAGCAAGGTCTATATCCAGGTGACACGGGGGGTGGCGCCACGGGACCATGCCTTTCCGGCTTCCACGAGCCCCACGATGGTCATGACCGTGCGGGCGTTGCGGCCGTTGGATGCGGCCTTGCGCGAGACCGGGGTGGAAGCGGCCACGATGGACGATCTGCGTTGGGGGCGCTGCGACATCAAGAGCGTGAATCTGCTGCCTAACGTGATGGCCAAGCAGAAGGCCAAGGAGATAGGGGCCTTCGAAGCGATCTTCCTGCGCAATGGGATGGTGACGGAAGGGGCTGTCAGCAACGTGATGGTGGTGCGAGGAGAGGTCTTGATGACCGCGCCGGAAGGGGAACGCATTTTATCCGGCGTGACCCGGTCGGTCGTCTTGGCTTTGGCGCGCAAGGCAGGCGTGACGGTGCAGGAGCGGGCGGTCAGCGTGGAAGAATTGCGGAGCGCCGACGAAGTGTTTCTGACCGGGACAACCGTAGAAGTCCTGGCGGTGGTCCGTCTGGACGGTGCGCCGGTTGGGACCGGTCGGCCCGGCACGGTCACGGGTTTGCTCAGCGCTCGCTTCCAGGCTTCCCTGGGGTAACGGGCATCGGTCCGGTCTTTCTTCGAGCGGCCCCTTCCCCCTTGCGTTGGCTGTTGCAAAATGGTAACGTGTACGGACTGTAAGTGGGCCTGGGCCCACTTTTTTATTTGGATTGGTGACGGACGTGGAAAAGCCGCTCTGGCCGGAGCAGTCTCGAGGCTCTGGGGGATCGGATTCCAGGCAGGTTGCCGAACGTGTCCGGGCCGTTGCGGCTCCGATCGCCCGCGCCCTTGCCCTGGAGCTGGTCGATGTGGAGTGTGCGGGACAGGGGTCCCGCACGGTGCTCCGGGTCTTCATCGACAAGCCTGGGGGCGTGAGCGTGAGTGATTGCGAGCAGGTGCACCTGTCGCTCGGCCACGCGCTTGATGTCGAGGATCCCGTCCCGCATGCCTATACGCTGGAGGTGTCTTCTCCCGGCTTGGACCGGCCGCTCAAGCGGCGGGAAGACTACCAGCGTGTCATTGGGAAGTCGGTGCGCCTCAAGTTCACGCAGCCGCTCGATGGGCAATGGCGGCTGGTGGGCCGGTTGCAGGAAATCGACGATCAGGGGGTCGTGCTGGCGTTGCCGCCCGTGCAGGCGCGGCAGCGCGCCCCAGCAGCCGTTGGGCCGACCGTCAGGATCGATTGGAAAACGATTGCCGAAGCGAGGCTGGAGATCGAGTTTTAGACAGCGTTCGGAACGACCGGGCGGACGGCTATACGGACGAGAACGAGGAATGGGGCTATGAACCGAGAATTGATTGCGGTAATCGACCAGATTGGACGTGAAAAAGGCATCGACAAGGCCAGGGTCCTTGGCGCGGTCGAGGCCGCGCTGCAAGCGGCCGCCAGGAAGCGATTCGGCCAGGGCGAAAATATCCAGGTGCAGATCGATCCGAAGACCGGCGAAATCTCCGTGGTGTCGCTCAAGACGATCGTGGACACCGTGACGAATCCCAAGGCCGAGTTGTCGATTCAGGAAGCCCGCCGCGTGGACAGCGAAGCCGAAATCGGGGATGAGATCGGCACTGTGATCGAGATGGATGAGTTGGGGCGGATCGCGGCCCAGGCTGCGAAGCAGGTGATTTGCCAGAAGGTCCGGGAAGCCGAATGGGAGTCGGTCCAGCGCGAGTACTCCACGCGCCAGGGCGATCTGATCAACGGCATCATCCTGGGGCAGGAGCGGCGCAATTACCTGGTCGATCTGGGCAAGACCGAAGCGATCCTGCCGGTCCAGGAACAGATTCCGCGCGAATCCTATCGCCGTGGCGACCGGCTCAAAGCGCTTCTCTTGGAGGTGCGGCGCACCCCCAAGGACGTGCAGGTGATTCTCTCGCGCACCCATCCGCAGTTCGTGGCCAAGTTGTTCGAACTGGAAGTGCCGGAAGTGACCGAGAAAATCATCGAGATCAAAGGCATCGTCCGGGAGCCCGGAGACCGGACCAAAATTGCGGTGTCGTCCCGCGACAAGGCCGTGGATCCGGTGGGGGCCTGCGTGGGCATCAAGGGCTCGCGCGTGCAGGCGGTGGTCAGGGAACTGCGCGGGGAGAAGATCGACATTATCGCCTGGACGTCCGATCCGCGGGTCTTCATCGCGGAAGCCTTGAATCCGGCGACCATCGAGAAGGTCGGCGTCGACGATGAGAAGAAGTCGGCCTTGGTGGTGGTGGCGGACTCCCAGCTCTCCCTCGCAATCGGGAAAAACGGCCAGAACGTGCGTCTGGCGGCCAAGCTGACCGGGTGGAAGATTGACATCATCAGCGCGACGGAATACGAGAAGGAAAAGGCCGAGCGCGACAAGGAAATCAAGGCGGCGCTGGCCGAGGAAACGGAGGCCCAGCGGGAAGAAGATGCCGCCAAGGCTCAGCGTCAGGCTGCCGCGGCTCTGGAAGCCGCCGCCGGCGCCGCCGGCGAGGGAGCGGCCTAACGAGTCGTGTCGAACGGGAACTGCAACTGGATGCACAGACCAGCCGGTGATGACGGGACGAGGATGACGCAGGAATTTGCATGAGAGTGTACGAATTAGCCAAACAGCTCGGGATGGAAAATCGGGACTTGATCCCCGAGTTAAAGCGCTTGGGCATCGCCGTGGCCTCGCACAGTAGTGCGTTGGATGAAGAGGCCGTTCAGAAGGCGCTGCACAAATTGATGCCCGGCAAAGCCAAGCCTGCGCCCAAGACGACGGCCAAGGGCGATGAGGACAAGAAGGACGGCGGCGTCCGCAAGGCCAAGCCTGCGGCGTCGGAGTCCGATCGGGAAACGGTCCGAGGGGCCGCGAAGACCGCGCAGAAGTCGGCTCCGGTCGCGGCCGAGGAGCCTCCCAAGCTGGAGAAAAAGCGCGTTCTGTTCAAGCGCAAAAAAACGGATGAAGAACTTGAAGCGGAGGCGGCGGCCGAACTGGCTTCCAGCCAGCCGCATCCGTCTGCGGCGCCCTCTCTCGACAGACCCCACGAGCAGCCGATGGTCCATGAGGCGGCGGTTGCACCAGCGCTCCACGAAGAAGCGCCGGCCGGCATCTCCGCCGCTCCTCCCGTTGTCGAGCACGAACGGCTGCCAGAATCGTCCATGCCGGCCGGCATGGCCCCTCCGGTCGTTCCGCCCTTGCCGCAGGAGGGTAAGCCTCTGGCGCCGGCGTCGGCCATGGAGACCGGCGAACTTCGCGGGGACAAGAAAAAGGGCGCGGTCCTTCCGCCGCTCGTTGCCGAGGCGGGGCTGCGCGACAAACTCAAGAAAATCAAAAAGACAGGTCGCGCTCGGGACGACGAAGCGCTCAAGTTCAGGGAAGATGCGGCCCGGTGGCAGGATTTGCGGGCCATCCCGGTGCATCGCCGCGAGGAGCGGTCGCGCCATCTCCAGCCTTCTGCGGCGACGGAAGTCACGAAGCCCCGCAAAAAAGTCATCAAGCTGGCTCCCGGCTTGACGGTGAAGGAATACGCCGAGCTGGTCGGTCAGCGGCCCGCCGACGTGATCAGGAAATTGATGGAGATGGGCCAGATGCTCACCCTCAACCAGGCGATGAACCCGGAGGTCGCGCTCTTGATCGCGGAAGGGCTGGGCTTGAAGGCCGAGGTCTCGACGGAAAAAGAGGGCGAAGAGTTGCTGG
>VGXD01000168.1 GCA_016873525.1 Nitrospira sp.
ATAGGCCCTCACCGCCAGATCCCGAATCCGCCGAGTCACCGCGGCAGAGAGCGGAGCGGGGCAGAGATAACGCGTGCGACCCTTTTGGTACTTCGCGGCATAGTCGTAGAATCCGCCCGGCGCCACGATTTCCACCGTGGGCAGGGCGACCGGCCCTCGGGGACCGGCCACGACCGCGCCGGCGATCTCGCGTCCGGCGATATAGGACTCCACCACCGCTTCCTCGTCGTAGGCGTGGGCGCGCTTCAGCGCCGACCTCCACTCCTCCCGCCGACGCACGATCGACACCCCGATCGTGGACCCCTCCGCCGCCGGCTTCACCACCACCGGCAATCGCAAGCCGGCCGGAATCGATGAGGTCCGTCCCGCGCCCTTCCGTCCCGCCAGCACGACCGTGCCGGGAGGCACCGGGATGTCGTGATAGGCCAGGAGCGCCTTGGTGGTCACCTTGTGCATGGCGATGGCGCTGGCCCTGACGCCGGACCCGGTGTAGGGCATGCCGATGGATTCCAGGAGGCCCTGGATCGTGCCGTCTTCGCCGCCCGGTCCATGGAGGGCCAGGAAGACCAGGTCCACCTTCTTCGCGCGCAGGCGCCGGATCAGCGTTGCATCCACGTCGATCGCCACCGCATCGTAACCGCGACGCAGCAACGCGCGATGCACCGCCAGGCCGGTCTTGAGCGAAATCTCCCGCTCGGAGGATTGCCCCCCCATCAGGACGCCGATACGGGCCTTGGTCAGAGGAACGTGACGCGTGACGCGTGACGCGTGATGTGTCTTATTCGTCATCTCTGATTTCACCCATCGCTCGTCACCCATCACGATCTTCACGGTTGTCCGACGATCTTCAATTCCAACTCCAAGGTCACCCCGGTCTGCTCCTCGACGGCCCGCCCCACTTTTTTGATCAAGGCGATCACGTCGGCGGCCCTGGCCTGGCCGAGGTTCACCATGAAATTGGCATGTTTCTCGGACACCTGGGCATCGCCGACCCGCGCCCCTTTGAGCCCCGCCGCTTCGATCAGCCGTCCCGCCGCATCCTGGGGCGGATTCTTGAACACGCAGCCGGCGCTGGGGAGAGCCAGCGGCTGCGTGTCCCGCCTGCGGCGCAGGTACTCCTTGACCACGCCCTCGATCTTCTCGCGCGAGCCGGGCTTCAGTTGCAGCCAGGCCCCGACGACGATCCCGCGCGGCAAGAGCGCCCGCCGGTAGGTGAAACGGACGGCCGAGGCGGGACAATCGACGACCTGGCCGCGCGGGTCCACGAGACGCACGGCTTTGAGCGCATCTTTCATTTCCCCGAGCCTCGTGCCGGCGTTCATCACCACGCAGCCGGCCACCGTGCCGGGAATGCCGGCGGCCCATTCCAGCCCGCTCAGCGAACGGCTGATCGCATGCTTCATCAACGTGGGCATCCCGACTCCGCCTTCGGCATAGACGACGTGGTCCGGCTCATCGTGGATGGCGTTCAGCTTCGCAAGGTTGACGACGACCCCGCGGATGCCCTTGTCCCGCACCAACAGATTGGTGCCGCCGATCACGAAGAGCGGGACCTTGGCGTCATGCACTTGCCTCATGAGCCGGCACAGATCCTCCAGATCGGCCGGGATGACGAGCGCGTCCGCCGGGCCGCCGATGCGAAAGGACGTGAAGTCCTTCAGCGACGCCTTGAACCGGACCTCTCCGCGAAGGCCGGCGACCGCCGCCCGGAGGTTGCGCGCCCCCTGCGCGTGGAGCGTCTGGCCGACCGGCGACCCCGCCGTCATGTTGATGCCGGGCCGGTGCCGCATCCCCTCTCGCATGAGCTCGCCTCCGATCATAAGCGATCCAACAGACCCACCCCGGCCTTCCAGATGTCGCCGGCCCCCAAGGTGATCACCAGGTCGCCGTCCTGCAACGTGGGCCGCACCGTCTCAGGCAAACTTTCCTTCCGCTCGACCACCGTCACCGAGGGATGCCCTGCCGCCCGGATGGCCTCGGCCAGCCTGGCTCCGGACACGCCGGGGATGGCCGGTTCGCCGGCCGGATAGATCTCGGTGAGGAAGAGGGCATCGGCCTGGTCGAAGGCATGGGCAAACTCGTCCATCAGGTCGCGCGTCCTCGTGTAGCGATGCGGCTGGAAGAGCACGACCAGGCGCCTTGCCCAGCCCTGTTTCGCGGCGGCAAGGGTGGCCCGGATTTCCGTCGGGTGGTGGCCGTAATCGTCCACGACCATGATGCCGGCCTTTTCCCCGCGCAGTTGGAAGCGCCGTTCGACGCCGGTGAACGCCGCCAAGCCCTTGCGGATCAAATCCACCGGCACGTCCAGTTCCATGCCCACCGCAATCGCCGCCAGAGCGTTGCTCACGTTATGGATGCCGGGAATGGACAAACGGAACGGTCCCAGGCTCTTGCCCCTGAAATGGGCCCGGAACTCGGACTCCCATTCCTTCAGCGTAATCTCGGTGGCCAGGAAATCCGGCGTCGTCCCGGCGGCCTCGCGCAGGCCGTAGGTCTGGTACCGCTTGACGACCCGCGGGAGCAAGGCGCGCATCCGCTCGTCGTCCGCGCAGAGCACCGCCAGCCCGTAAAAGGGAATCCGATTGATGAATTCCAGAAAGGCTTCCTGCACGCGCTCCACGGTGCCGTAGTGGTCCAGGTGCTCGCGGTCGATGTTGGTGACGGCCACGATGGAGGGAGACAGCTTCAGGAAGGAGCCGTCGCTCTCGTCCGCTTCGGCCACGAGCAAGTCGCCCCGCCCCAGCCTGGCGTGGCTGCCGAGCGCATTGACTTTGCCGCCGATCACGACCGTGGGATCCAGGCCGCCCTGGGCCAGGACCGACGCCACCATGGAAGTGGTCGTGGTCTTCCCGTGCGCGCCGGCAATGGCCACCCCGTACTTCAGCCGCATCAGTTCGGCCAGCATTTCGGCCCGCGGAATGACCGGCACGACCTTGGCCTTGGCGGCCAGGACTTCGGGGTTGGTCGCCGAGACGGCCGAGGAGATTACCACCACCTGCGCCTCGCCGATATTCGAGGCCTGGTGGCCGATAAAAATCTTCCCGCCCAATTCTTCCAGGCGACGCACCGTCTCCGAGTGGGTCAGGTCGGAGCCGCTCACCTTGTAGCCCAGCGTCAGCAGGACCTCGGCGATGCCGCTCATGCCGGAGCCGCCGATCCCGACCAGATGGATATGTTGAATCTTCTTGAACATCGTTCGTACCCGCCCGCTCAGGCCCTTCGGCTCGTTGCCTGTGTCACGACGCCCCTCCACACGATCGCGTTCTCGCCGCTCCATGACCGGACTTGTCGACGTCATGCGTCCCTCCCACCAACGTCAGGCAGTCCCTGACGATCGATTCGGCGGAATCCGTCCTCCCCAAGGCCCGACTCCGCCCGCCCATGCTGAGCAGGCGGTCGCGATCGCCCAGCAAGGCCTCGATTGTCTGCGCCAGCTTCGGTCCCGTGAGGTCTTGTTGCAGCAAGACGACCGCCGCCCCGGCTCCCTCCATCACCCTTGCGTTGCGCTCCTGATGGTGATAGATGGCCGTCGGCAGCGGGATCAGAATCGCCGCCTTGCCGCAAGCCGTCAGTTCGGCCAGGCTCACGGCGCCGGAACGGGAGACGACCAGGTCGGCCGATTGCACGGCGCGCGGCATGTCGAACAGAAAGGGCACGACCTCGGCCTGCGCCTCGAACCCTGCCGTCCGATAGGCCTCCTTGACCCACCCATGGTCGGCCTCGCCGGTCTGATGGATCACCGCAAGCCCCTCCCGTTCCGCCCGCAAATGCGGCAAGGCCTCGACCATGGCCTGATTGATCGCATGGGCGCCCTGGCTCCCCCCGAACACCAACAACGTCTTCCGGCCTTGCCGGCCTGAGACCGCCCCCTCGCCTGCGTCATAAAACGCCCTCCGGATAGGCGTCCCCACCACCCTCACCCTGGCCCGCCTGAAATACGGCGCCGCCGCATCGAAGGCCAGAAACACGAGGTCGGCAATCGGCCCCAGCACCTTGTTCGCCAAACCCGGATAGGCATTCGGCTCCAGAATCACCCGCGGAATTCCCAGCAAGAAGGCCGCGACCAACACCGGCGGACTGGTATAGCCCCCGATCCCGATCACCAACTGGGCGCGTCGCGCGCGCAGCAGGGCGATCGATTGCCAGAGCCCCAGCGGAAGGGCCAGGACCGCGCCGACCGCTCGCCTGACTCCCCGTCCCATGACCGGCTTCGCCGTGATCTTGGCCAGTGCGAAACCTTCGCGGGGCAACACCTTCGATTCGATGCCGCGCTCCGTCCCCACGAAGAGCACGGCGCTCGCCGGGTCCTGCCGGATGAATTCCCTGGCCAGCGCCACCGCCGGATAGAGATGGCCTCCGGTGCCTCCGGCCGCAACCACGATGTTCATCGCCCGCCCGTTCCACGACTCTGTCCGCCTCCCTGTCGATCGCGCGAGATGCTCAACAGAATGCCGATCGCCAACAGATTCACCATCAACGACGACCCGCCGTAGCTGACCAGGGGCAGCGTCAAGCCCTTGGTCGGCAACATGCCGGTAACGACCCCGGCGTTGATCAAAGCCTGGAGCCCGATGAGCAGGGTGATCCCCAGCGCCAGGTGCCGGCCGAAGGGCTCGCGCGCGCGGCTGGCGATTTGAAACCCCTTCAGCACCAGAATGGCATAGAGCAGCATGATCGCGCTCGTGCCCACCAGCCCCAGTTCTTCGCCGGCCAGGGCCAGCACGAAGTCCGTATGCGCTTCCGGCAGAAAAAACAGCTTCTGTTCCCCCTCGCCCAGGCCCACCCCGAAGAGTCCTCCGCTGCCGAAGGCCAGGAACGACTGGTTGACCTGAAAGCCGGCGCCGGTGGGATCCCTCATGGGATCCAGAAACGTCATCAGCCGCTGCAGGCGGTACGGCGACTTCCAGATCAACACCGCCACGGCCGGCACGACGATCGGCACCAATCCGAACAAGTGCAGGAGCCTGGCCCCGGCCAGAAACAACAGGCCGAGCGTCACGAGACCGATCACCACCACGGTCCCCAGGTCCGGCTGCAACAACACCAACCCCGCCAACACGCCCACCACCAGGAGCGGAGGGAGAAAGCCGGTCGCAAACTCCGTCACCCGA
>VGXD01000169.1 GCA_016873525.1 Nitrospira sp.
GAGTGCGGTGATGTCGCGAAGTTATGATAACTCGCCTCCGAATTTCCAAGGAACTCCGCATTTCGTCGAGGCCTCGCTGAACAGGGAGCACATTTGCAATTCAGGAAATCCGATTTTGAGATAGATTCTAGTACGGCACTACATCGGCAGCATCAATCTCAACCGCGGCGGCTTGGCGAATGAGATGCACGGAAATGACCAACCGGTAATGTTTTTGCTTCCTCAATAAAATCCCTTGCGCTCCCTGAAGAGGCCCTCGGATCACTTGGACGGCCATTCCTTCCTGCAAATAGGGATGGGCGTCATAGGTGAGCGTGCTGCCCATGAGTTGTTGGAGCGATTTGATTTCCTCATCGGGAATGGGCTCGGGACGATGACCGCTCCCAACTATTTGCACAACTCCAGGCACTTTGAGAACGGACAATCTGTCCTTCCACAACAGTTGGGCGAAGCAGTATCCGGGGAATAACGGTAATTCGATTGCTTTTTTTCGATCTTTCCACTGGCTGATTCGCACCAATGAGGGGAGAAGCCGCTCGATTTCTTTTTTGGCAAGCCAATCGCGAACTTGCTTCTCATGTCGTGATCGCGTCCGAAGCGCATACCACCGTGGGCGATCTTCCCTATCAGACACAGCTTCGCCCTCTCACTTACAGTGACCGCTCCGGAAGTATCACACTTTCTGCCGGACCTTTAGGCCCTTATAGATTACTGCCAGGCAGGAAACTAACCACCCGCCGAGCTAGGGGACAACGCTATCTTCAAGAAATATTCCGACGAGTTACCGACTCTTTACATAGGCGTGCTAAGGCTTGGAACGAGGAATCTGCTTGGATTTTTCTATCTTGAAGATAAAAAAACTGAACGATCTCGGCATGCATTAGTTATCAACAGGGTAATTTTGATCATAGCCCTATGAAATGCCTTGTTCTTTTCGCATATAGACCTCTAGAAGTCAAGGCGCCCCATGCCAAGACCATGAAAAGACGGGAAAGCATCGCTTCCACTATACCTTGTCTCTAGCTCGCAGAAACGGTGGGGCGCCGTGGTCCAGTCGATAAAGTTGGAGTGGATTTATCTTTTCGGCAGCCGAGACCGCCGCAGTCCCCCCATCAGCCGTAGGCCGAAAAACATCCAGGGCATGGCTATAGTGGTAAGCACATCCAAGGGGCGCCAACTTCGCTTTGAGCTCCTCCGGCCGCTCCCAATTGGCCGTCAGGAGGGCAGTCCTGGCCGGGTTGCGCTTGCTGAACATAAAGGACAGATGATCCGGGTACCAATCGGCCCCACCGGTCGCATAAGACACAAAGAGGCGAGCTTTCGCTGCAGCAGCAAGTTCCGCCAAATAGCCGTTCGTTAGATACCCGTTTTCGCCCACGTCCAGCCACCGTCCAGGAGCAGATAAGGCAGCATGGGCTGCATAGGTCCTCACCTCCAGCAATTGTTGCTGGGACGCCAGCACGGTCGCGATCGGCCCGTATTGCCGGACCAAATTGTCGATTACGCCCTCCTGCACCACCGACTTGCCTGAATTAGTCGGGCCGCTATCCGCATGGACAAGCGTGTTACGTCCGCGATCGGCAACCAGATAGCAGTTGCGCGGCATTTCGATATCGCAGGGGTCCTCGCCGAAAAACGGCACCGAGACCACCGCCCCGCCCTCGAAGGTCCAGGTCTCCCCATGCGCCAATTCAATCACCTGTGCGAACCCAAGCTCGCGGAAAAGCGACAAGTAATCGTAATAGAGCGCCCGTCGGTTCCGCCGGCTCGGCACGATAATCGGGATATCCTTGGGCATGTGGAGCAGAGTCCTGGGGTCCACATGGTCGTCATGGTCATGGGTCAAGAAAATCGCGGCAGGACGGGGCAGCAACGATCCCCAGAGGGACGGCACAGGCGACTCGGCAAACCAGGGCATCAGCCAGGGGTCGAAGAGGAAAAACTGCTCCCGCTGCCGATAGAGCAGCGCGGCATGGCCCAAGTGAACCATATCCTGGTCATGGGTCTCCGCAAGCCAGCAGTCCCGCACTGACGATCGTTCCGATGAGACCAGACACTCGTGCTTCTGTAGCAATTCAAGAAGGCCGGTAAGGTGCCGTTCCATTTCACGGCCCGAGGCTGTCGCTACAGTCCGAATCTCCGAAACCCTGTGGGTGCCATCCAAAAAACCGATGAATTTGCCGACGGCAGGGCCAATCGGCCTCTCGAACCGGAGCGGAACCATCTGTCTGGCCACCGAGTTGAAGACGCTGAGTCCGGCATTGGTCACCGTCTCGGACTTCGTCGGATCCAGCGGGAACTCCCATCGAAAGACGCCATCCTGCCCACGTCCACATTTGATGTGCGTGCTCAAATGAGGCCGCGAGCCCACAAGTTCGGCATAGGCATCTTCCAATCGGACCCGTAAAGTAGGATCGTCAAGCGACGCCCTGCGGGAGAAAACATCGCTGATCGCTGTCTCAACCGAACTTAAAAGGAGTTGATGCGCCTCATGCAAGCTGGCAACGACCTCAGGAGCCACACCACCGATAAAGGGGAAGGGACCGGGAGCCTCAGCACTCTCCAACTGGACCCAAGCCCAGGGGACCAAGCCGAGGTAGTGGTCGCTGCGCAACGACGTCCATACCTGACTCATATAATCTGACTCATATAAAACTCATGAATGGGGCGGTGCACAGAGCGCCGTCCCTGCAGAGGCTCGCCGGACCTCCGCTGCCTCGCCGCAACCGGTCGAGCCCAGGTATTCATCCACCACGTACTCGGCAAAGGCCATCGAGCTGGTAAATGCCGGGGAGATCGCATTCAGGATGTGCAGGCTCTCTTGATCCTTCACCACCAAGAAATTCATCACCAGTTCTTTCTTCGCCCAGTCCACAAGCTGTGGTCTGATCCAAACTTTTCCGCATGGCCCAAGGTCATCCGGACAGAGGGATTTCACCAGACTCTTTGCGTCTTCGAAAAAATACCGCGCGAGATACTTCCGAGGCTCAGTAAGCGCAACCGTCCTAAACTTCGGGTTTAGGAAGAACAACCGCGCATCGTCAAGCAGGATCCTGAGCGACTCGCCGCTCAGCTTCTCAAAAAGCCGGTAGTTCTCCCGCCCAAAAGCCGGAATCGCTGTCGGACCGACATAGACATGATCATGGATGCCTCGGGTAAAATGCACGCCGAGAAAGGGATTACGAAGGTCCGGCACCGGATAAATGTTCCCCTTGACCAGCGAAGCCTTTGCCGACCCCAGTTCCCGGTAGGTCCCCTTGAAAGGAATCAGCCGGAACTGACGAGCCAGACCGAAATGATGCGCAATCGTATCGCTATAGGCCCCGGCAGCGTTGATGAAGACTTCGTAACTGATCGGCCCCCGGCTCGTCTCCGCCGTCCTGGTCTGCTTGAGGCCGTCGAACGTTGTGCCCATAAGTAGCCGCACCCGACCTGTTGCCAGAAGATCTTGGACAAGGCTCCGCAAGATTGCCTTGGGATCTACCATTGCGGTATCGGCTGCGCGCAGGGCAACCTGGTGCGTTCGGGCGAACGGCTCATAGGTGTCCAGTTGCCGCTCGTCGATCAATTCGACCGTCGCGCCATTGTTTGACGCCATCGCGTGCAGCTTATGAAGAGTTTGAACTTCCCCCTCGTGCCTGGCAACCACGACCTTGCCCGTCTCACGCAGCGGCAACCCCTTGGACCGGCAATAGGCTTTCATGAGCCGATTGCCGCGCAAGCAGAGCTTGGCCTTCAAGCTCCCGGCAGGATAGTAGATGCCGGCATGAAGCACCCCGCTGTTCCGGCCTGATGCATGCTGCCCAATCTCCTCTTCCTTTTCAAGAATGAGGATGTTTTCGGCGCCGCGTGCAATCAGCTCCCGCGCAAGCGTCAACCCGATGATGCCGCCCCCGCAGATAAGAATCTCTGCCTGTTCCACCCCTATCTCCCGTGAAGGCCTCACCGCACCTTGCTGACAGTAGGTTCGTAGAGCACCTGGACGACATTCTCGTCCGGGTCCGCCATGTAGAACGAGTAGCTCCCGTCACGGTGACGTTTCGGGGCCTTCACAATTTTCACGCCGTCTCGTGTCACACGTTCAAACAGCCGGCCCACCGCTTCGACGGAACCCATGATGAAGCCGATATGGTCCAGAAACTGAGCGCGTAGACCTCGATAGTCCGCCACCTCATCGGCCGGAATTTGGTGCAGGGCCAGGTTGTCGCTTCCTGAGCTGAGATAGAGGTTCTCGGGGTCCGGCGCCCACACGACTTTCATGCCGAAATACTCTTCGTAGAAGGCCCGTGACCGGCGCAGGTCCGTCACCCGCAGCGCCACATGCCATAAGCCTTTGACATCCGAAGCCGTCATACGCTGCGCCTTCCCTCCCCCACAGCCCGCAAACCGTCGCCCCGCGGTCATAGTAGGACCGGGGCTTGGCTTCGTCAATTGGAAACTTGGGGATCGCCCCGCTTCTGTCCAGGCAATTGGACAGGGGGCAGCGGCCGTTGATCCCTGTCGCTTCGGCGGGCCTCCTATGGTACCATGCCCGCCATTGATCCATAAAAAGAGGAGCCCTTGATGAGCCGGACACGATGGTCAGTTCTGTGGAGTCTGAATCTTCTGAGCCTGTTGGCGCTGACGCTGGGCGACGCAACCGCTGCGTCACCGGCCAGTGCCGCCGTCGGGAAGGACGGCGCGCCGATGGTCCTGGTGCCGGCCGGCTCCTTCCCGATGGGCGTTCCCAAAGGGGATCGGGATGGAGGGCGTGACGAATACCCCCGCCATGAGGTCTCGCTCGATGCCTACTATATCGACAAGTACGAAGTCACGAATGGCCGGTATCTGGATTTTGTCAAAGTCACAGGCCGCAAGCCCCCCTTGCACCCCAAGGATCCGAGTCGGAGTCTCTGGAAAGGCAACCAAATGCCGGAATCCATCGCGGACCGGCCGGTGATCAACGTGGACTGGTTCGACGCCGAGGCCTATTGCAAGTGGGCCGGCAAACGTCTCCCGACCGAGGCCGAATGGGAAAAGGCAGCGAAGGGCACCGACGATCGCCGCTTCCCCTGGGGCAATGTCGAGCCCACCCACAAGCACCTGAACTTCAACCAAAGCTG
>VGXD01000170.1 GCA_016873525.1 Nitrospira sp.
GCCAACCACCAAGGAGAAGCACCGCCCCGTCAGACAATTGCATCCACGATCGCGTTAAAGGTCGGACTTGGACGCATGGCTTTTGCCGCCTTCTCGTCATTGGGATGATAGTATCCGCCGACATCGACCCGCTTGCCTTGCGCCGCGAGCAATTCAGCGGAAATCTTCGATTCGTTGTCCGCCATGTCCTTGGCGATCTTGGCGAATCGCTCCGCCAGCTTCTTATCCTGGGTCTGTTGGGCCAAGGCCTGCGCCCAGTACAGGGCCAGATAGAAATGGCTGCCGCGGTTGTCGATCTCGCCCACCTTGCGGGCCGGAGACTTGTTGCTCTCCAGAAACTTCGCATTGGCCTGATCGAGCGTGTCCGCCAAAATCTTGGCTGCCTGGTTGTTGGCGACTTTCGCCAAATGCTCCAATGAGGCGGCAAGCGCCAGGAATTCGCCCAGCGAATCCCACCGCAGATAGCCTTCCTCCTGGAACTGCTGCACGTGCTTGGGCGCCGAGCCGCCGGCTCCGGTCTCGAAGAGGCCGCCGCCGTTCAGCAGGGGGACGATCGAGAGCATCTTGGCGCTGGTGCCGATTTCCAGAATCGGGAAGAGGTCGGTGAGATAATCCCGCAACACGTTCCCGGTCACGGAAATCGTGTCCTTCCCCTCTTTGATCCGCTCCAGTGAAAGCCGGGTGGCCTCCGCCGGAGTCATGATCCGGATATCGAGGCCCGTCGTATCGTGCTTCGGCAGGTACTGGTTGACCTTCTTGATCAGTTCCGCATCATGCGCCCGGCTCTTGTCCAACCAGAAAATCGCCGGCGCGCCGGTGGCCTTGGCGCGGTTCACCGCCAGCTTGACCCAATCCTGGATCGGCGCATCCTTCACCTGGCACATGCGCCAGATGTCGCCCTCTTCGACCTTGTGCTCCAGCAACGTCTTGCCGGACGCCTCCACCACGCGGATCGTGCCGTTGCCGGGAGCCTTGAAGGTCTTGTCGTGCGAGCCGTACTCCTCCGCCGCCTGGGCCATGAGTCCGACGTTGGGCACGCTGCCCATGGTCTTCGGATCGAGCGCCCCATGCTTCTTGCAGAAGCTCACAACCTCTTGATAGACCGGCGCGTAGCTGGCATCGGGGATGACGCACTTGGCATCCGCCGCCTTCCCGTCCGGGCCCCACATCTTGCCGCTGTCGCGGATGACCGGCGGCATGGAGGCGTCGATGATGATGTCGCTGGGAACATGCAGGTTGGTGATGCCCTTGTCGGAATTCACCATCGCCATCGGCGGCCGCTTCTGGTACACTGCCTGAATGTCGGCCTCGATGGCTTTGCGTTGGTCGTCCGGCAGGGCCTTGATCTTCGCATAGAGGTCGCCGAGGCCGTTGTCCGGATCGACGCCCAGCTTCTTCAGCGTCTCGCCGTGCTTCTCAAACACATCCTTGTAGTACACGCTCACCGCATGACCGAAGATCTTCGGGTCCGAGACCTTCATCATGGTGGCTTTCATGTGAAGGGAGAACAGGACGCCCTGCTTCTTGGCATCCTCGATTTGCTCCTCGAGGAACTGGCGCAGGGCCTTGACGCTCATGAACGTGGCGTCGATCACTTCGCCGGCTTGCAGCGCGACCTTGGGCTTGAGCACGGTGGTCTTGCCGTCCTGGCCGACGAATTCGATCCGCGCATCGGTCGCGGCGGCCATCGTCATGGATTGTTCGTTGGACCGGAAGTCACCGCCCTTCATGTGGGAGACGTGGGTCTTGGAGTCCGGGCTCCAGGCCCCCATCTTGTGCGGATGCTTCCTGGTATGGGCTTTCACGGACAGCGGCGCGCGGCGATCCGAGTTCCCCTCGCGCAACACGGGATTCACGGCGCTGCCTTTGACTTTGTCGTACCGGGCCTTGATCTCCTTCTCCTTGTCGTCCTTGGGATTTTCCGGATAGTCGGGCAGCTTGTAACCCTGACTCTGCAATTCCTTGATGGTTTCTTGGAGTTGTGGCAGCGACGCGCTGATATTGGGAAGCTTGATGATGTTCGCTTCCGGCGTCTTGGCCAGCTCGCCCAGCTCGGCCAAGGCATCGTGCTGCTTCTGGGCCGGGGTCAGGTATTCCGGAAACACGGCGAGGACACGGCCCGCCAGCGAGATATCCCGCAGTTCGACCGTTACACCTGCCGCCTTCGAGAAGGCGTTAATGATCGGCAGAAACGAATAGGTCGCCAGCATCGGCGCTTCATCGGTCTTGGTATAGATAATCTTGGAAGCTTGTGTCGTCATGATCGTTTTCCTTTCCGCATCGTGTTAGTTCAGCGCATTCAAAGCAGACCCTGCCTTGAACCAGGCAATCTGTTGCTCGGTGATACTGTGGTTCGCCTGGATGGTGAGCGTTTGGCCATCCGGCTTGTGAATGGTCACCTGCACCGATTTGCCGGGCGCCAGGCTCGCTAGCCCCGTCACGCTGATGCGGTCTTGCTGCTCGATCTTCTCGTAATCCTTCGGGTCAGCGAAGGTCAACGCCAAGATCCCCTGTTTCTTCAGATTCGTCTCGTGAATACGGGCGAAGCTCTTCGTAATCACGACTTTCACGTTCAGGAACCGGGGCGACATCGCCGCATGTTCGCGGCTGCTGCCCTCGCCGTAGTTCTCGTCCCCCACGACGACCGACCCGATGCCCTTGGCCTTGTAGGCGCGGGCGATCTGCGCGATGGTGAGGTTCGCCTCGCCCGTGAGGACGTTCGTCCCCTTGCCGGGCTCGGATGAAAACGCGCTATTGGCGCCCAAGAACATGTTGTCGCTGATCTTGTCGAGATGCCCGCGGAACTTGAGCCAGGGACCGGCCGGTGAAATATGGTCCGTGGTGGTCTTGCCCTTGGTCTTGATCAAGAGCGGAAGCTTCTCGAAATCTTTGCCGTCCCACCGCGGGAACGGCTGCAACAATTGGAGCCGCTCGCTGGTCGGCGGGATATCCACCGTCAACGCATCGCCGTTTTCGGCCGGCGCCACAAAGCCTTCGTCGCCCTTGGCAAATCCCTTAGCGGGAAGCTCTTCGCCCTGCGGCGCTTCGAACTTGAATTCTTTTCCGTCCGCCCCTGTGAGTTTCTGATTGACCGGATCAAAACCCAAGTCACCGGTAATGGCATACGCCGTCACGACTTCCGGGCTGGCAAGGAACGAGAGCGTTTCATTCACACCGTCGTTGCGCCCCGGAAAGTTGCGATTGAAGGAACTCACGATGGAATCCGCCTTGCCCTTGACCGCATCGGCTCGCTTCCACTGTCCGATGCAGGGGCCGCAGGAATTCGACAAGACCGTCCCGCCCAACTGCTCGAACGTCTCCAAGAACCCGTCGCGCTTCATCGTGTGATAAATGCGCTCGGAGCCCGGCGACACGAGAAACGAGGCCTTGGCCTTGAGCCCGGCCTTCAACCCCTGCTTGGCAATGTGCGCAGAGCGGCTGATGTCTTCATACGAAGAATTGGTGCAACTGCCGATCAGCGCTGCCTTGAGCTCGACCGGATAGCCCTTCTCCTTGGCCTCGGCGGCCATCTTGGAAATGGGCCTGGCCAAGTCCGGCGTGTGCGGTCCCACGACATAGGGTTCAAGCTTGGACAGATCGACCTCGACAATCTGGTCGTAATACTTCTCCGGCGATTGCAACACTTCCGGGTCGGCGGTCAAGAGGGCCTTGTTGGCTTCGGCCAGCTTGGCGATGTCGTCCCGGTCGGTGATCTTGAGGTAGGCCACCATCTTCCGGTCGAACGGGAAGACGGAGGTCGTCGCGCCCAATTCGGCGCCCATGTTGCAGATGGTGCCCTTGCCGGTCGCGCTGATGGTCTCGGCGCCGGGACCGAAATACTCGACGATCTTGTTCGTGCCACCCTTCACGGTGAGCAGACCGCAGAGATACAGAATGACATCCTTGGGCGAAGCCCAGCCGCTCAGTTTGCCGGTCAGCTTCACGCCGATCAATTTCGGATGGAGCACTTCCCAGGGAAGGCCCGCCATCACTTCGCCGGCATCCGCGCCGCCGACACCGATCGCCAATCCGCCCAACCCGCCGCCGTTCGGCGTGTGCGAATCCGTCCCGATGATCAGGCACCCGGGAAACGCGTAATTCTCCAGCACAACTTGGTGGATGATGCCGGCGCCCGGCTTCCAGAACCCGATCCCGTACTTCTTCGCCGCGGAGGCCAGGAAGTTGTAGACCTCCTTGTTCTCATCCATCGCGCGAAGCAGGTCCTTCTCGGAACCCATTTCGGCGCGGATCAAGTGATCGCAGTGAATCGAGCTCGGCACAGCGGCTTTCTTCTTGTTCGCCTGCATGAACTGCAACATGGCCATCTGGGCCGTGGCGTCCTGCATGGCGACCCGGTCCGGACGCAGGGCCAGCATGGCCTTGCCCCGCTCCCAGACTTGGGTGTCGAAGTTGTCGGCATGGGAGACCAGGATCTTCTCGGCCAGGGTCAGCGGCCGGCCGAACTTCTTCCGGGCCTTGTCCACGATGCCGGGCATCTTGGCGTAGAGCGTTTTCACCATCTCGACTGACATAAGAATCTCCCTCAAAGAGCTATCAGCTTTCAGGAGTCAGTTTGAACTGAGAACCGACCACTGATCACTGACGACTATTTCAACGGCGGCACTCCCCGTCGCCTATTTCAGCGGCGGGACCTCCCGCCTTTTTGGCGCAGCGTAATTAACCAGGTAATCGAAAAGACGGATCAGCCGGCTCTCCTGACGCTTCTGATCCACCCAGTGACCGATCAGGCCGATCGTGCGCGACAGGATGAAAAACCCGTTCAGGCTGTCGATCGGGAAGCCCAGATCGACCAGCACCGCCGCCATCGTCCCGTCCACGTTGAGGATCAGATTGTCCTTCTTGGCCGCCGTCACTTGCTCGACCGCGAGGGCGAAGTCGAGGCAGGGGGTCTTGATGTTCAGGCTCTTGACGTAGCCGACCAACTCCTTGACGCGCTTGTCCGGGTTCCGCAGGCTCTTGACCCGGTGGCCGATGCCGGGCACGGGCCCCACGTTCTTCTTCATGTAAGTCAGGAAGTCGTCCACGCTCATCTTATTGTCGACGGCATGTTTGAAGTAA
>VGXD01000171.1 GCA_016873525.1 Nitrospira sp.
CGGGACGGTGATGACGGCTTCCGTGACTTTTTCGCCCAGATAGTCCTCGGCCGTCTGCTTCATCTTTTGCAGGATCATGGCGGAGACTTCGGCCGGGCTGTATTTCTTGCCCCGGATTTCGACGTGGGCGTCCCCGTTGTCTGCCGCGACGATCTTGTAGGGGAGGCGCTTGGTCGCTTCCTGGACCTGGCGGCTGTTGAACCGGCGTCCGATGAGGCGCTTGATCGAGAAAATCGTATTTTCAGGGTTCGTGATCGCCTGACGTTTGGCGATCTGGCCGACCAAGCGTTCGTTCTTGTCGGTAATGCCGACCACCGAGGGCGTGGTCCTGTTGCCTTCGGCATTGGCGATGACCACGGGGTCCCCGCCGCTCATGATGGCGACGCAAGAGTTCGTCGTGCCGAGATCGATGCCTATGACCTTACCCATTATGCGTTCTCCTTCTTCAAGAATCGGTCTCTCAGTTGGCGTCTCCGGGGCTGTGCGATGACGTGACGCTTTCCTCCTGCCCTGCGCCGGCGGCGGATTGGTTGCCGGTCGGTCCGGCGGACACCGTCACCATGGCGGCCCGCAGGATCCGGTCATGCAGGAGGTAGCCTTTTTGATATTCTTCGACGACCAGGTTCTCCGGGATCGTGGCCGACTCGACGTGGGCCACGGCTTGGTGACAGGCCGGGTCAAACGGTGTCCCGACGCTGGCGACCGGTTTGACGTTAAACTTCGTCAGGACTTCCAAGAATTGCTTGAGGGTCAATTCAATGCCTTGGATTAAGCCCTTGCTCTTGTGATTTGGTTGCTCCTCCGAATTGTCCTGGGCCGCTTTCAGGGCCCGTTCCAGGTTGTCGATGATGGGGAGCAGTTCGCGCAGGATGTTCTCGTTGGCAAAACGGGTGAACTCCCGCTGTTCCTTCTGCGACAACCGCTTGTAATTTTCGAACTCTGCCGCCAGCCGGAGGTACTTGTCCTGCACAGCCTTGGCCTCGTCGGTTTTGGAGACCAGGGCCTTTTGCAATTCGGCTAGCTCTCCCCCTTCCAGGCCTGTTGTTTCTCCGCCGTTGTCGGGAGAAGATTCTTTGTCGGTCACAGATGATAACCTGCTGATTCTTTGCGTGTTTTCTTCTTAGCTTGCGATCGGTCGCACCGGTATGGGTGGGAGATAGCCACCGGGGTTATAAAGTCAACCTGGCTGGAGATTTTTCTGTAAAAATTTTGCCGGGATGCGGTTTGTCTGCGGGGAGGGGACTTCCGTTTAGACCTTGTCCCTGCCGAGGGTCCTTCTGTGGAGGAAGGCCAAGCCTTCAAGGGTCAAGTTGGGGCGGACTTCCTGGATCGTGCGGGACTCCGGTGCGACGAGCGAGGCCAGGCCCCCTGTGGCGACGACGAAGGCCTTCTGCCCAAGCTCGTCTTCTATGCGTGAGACGAGGGTATCCACGAGACCGGCATAGCCGATGATGAGGCCGGCTTGGATGCTGCTCTTGGTGTCCCGCCCGATCACGGTCTTGGGTCTGGCGAAATCGACCCTGGGCAGTTGGGCGGTGCGGGAGAACAAGGCTTCGGCCGCGATGCCCAAGCCCGGCGCAATGGCGCCGCCCAGAAATTCACCCCTCTGCGTGATGGCGCAGAACGTCGTGGCTGTGCCCAGGTCCACGACGATGAGCGCGGTCTTATAGCGGTCATAGGCGGCGGCGGCATTGGCGAGCCTGTCGGCGCCGATCTCTCCTGGGTCCGTATAGAGGAGCGTGAGGCCTGTGTCCATGGCGGAGGAGACGGCCAGGGGAGTCCGATGAAAGCAGGCGGCGGTCATCTGCTCGAAGACAGGAGTCAGGGAGGGGACGACGCTACAGAGGGCCACGTCCGTCACCAGGCCGGGCTCGATGCCGGAGGTCTTGAGTTGTGCAAGGAAGCGGTCGCCGTAAGCGGCGGCGGGTTGAGCAACATCGGTCGATATGCGCCAGGGACCGATCAACGTGCGATCCTGGAACAGGCCCCAGACCACGTTGGAGTTGCCGATGTCGATGGCAAGTAGCATGGAAGACCCGTTATGGGTGATGCGTCATGCGTAATGAGAGAGAATGGATCATGTTGTGCTCATCGCGCATCACTCATCACTTGGTACAATCTGCGCTCAGCGCAAATGAATGACATCGCCGGCGTGGACTTCGAGGAGACCTCCGCTTTGGGGCCCTTCGCGGATAATCCGAAGCGAACCGTCCGGTGCGATCGAGTCCGCCAGCCCTTCGACGGTGTCGCCGTCAGCCAAGTGTACCCTGACGCGGCGTCCCAAGGTGGAGCAGAGCCTGGCATAGCCGCTCAGGAAGGTTTCCGGCGGTCGAGTCAGCAGGGCCTCCGCGTGGATTTCAAGCTCGGACAAGAGCGCGGCCAAGAGGGTTGCGCGGTCGAACTTCCGGCCGGTCTCGGCGGCCAGCGACGTGGCGATCCGGCGAAGCTCTTCCGGAAAGCGTTCAGGGGGGATATTCACATTCACGCCGATGCCGATCACCACGAAGGTCTTGGCGGGATCGCCCAGCGTGCTTTCGCAGAGCAGCCCGCCCAGCTTGCGGTCGCCGATCAGAATGTCGTTGGGCCATTTGAGCGAGGGCCGCAACCCGGCGACGGTTTGGACGGCCCTGGCCACGGCGACGGCGGCCATCAGCGGGACGATCGGCAGCCAGTGAGGGAGTTCTTCCGGCGAAGGCGTGCGGCGCAGGATGACCGAGCAATAGAGGTTGTCTCCCGGCGGGGAGTGCCAGTGACGCCCCAGGCGGCCCTTGCCGGAAGTTTGTTCTTCGGCCACGACGACGGTGCCGTCCTGGGCGTCTTGTTGTGCCAGAGCCATCGCCTCGGTATTGGTCGAGGTGGTGGTGGAGAAGATGTGCAGCTTGCGGCCGAAGGTCTTGGTCTTCAGCAGGGCTTGGACGGCCTCGTTCGTGAGCGGGGGAAAATCAGTCGGGGGCTGCATGGGTCACCTCCCTCTTTTATGCGATCGGCGGGATGCGTCGGGAGCGGCCGCGATGTCCATGCTCAGGTTTGCGGCAGGGGCCGAATGGGTCAGGGCGCCGACGGAGATGCGGTCCGCTCCCGCCGCGGCCATCGCGCGGACATTGCGCAGGGTGATTCCGCCGGAGACTTCGATCAGGGCCAGGCCCTTGACGAGGGCCGTGGCTTTCCGGACCAGCGCCGGCGTCATGTTGTCCAGGAGGATGATGTCGGCCTTGCCATCCAGGGCCTCTCGGACTTGATCGAGGGACTGGACTTCCACGATCACGGCCGAGCCGCGAGGCCTTCGCGTTCTGGCCAGCCGACAGGCCTCGGCGATACCGGCGCGATTGCGAAGCAGGGCCAGGTGGTTGTCTTTGATCAAGATGCCGTCGCCGAGCGAACGCCGGTGGTTGACCCCGCCGCCCAACGAGACCGCCCACTTTTCCAGCGCCCGCAACCCCGGCGTGGTCTTGCGTGTGTCCAGGATCCGCGCGGGATAGCCGCTGACGGCGTTGCAGAAACGGTCGGTGAGCGTGGCGATGCCGGACAGACGTTGCAGGAAGTTGAGCGCCACTCGTTCCGCCTTCAACAGCGAGCGGGCGTCGCCTTGGACGATCAGGACCGGGGCATCGGTCTGAACCCTGGCGCCGTCCCGGACCGTACGGACGATGGCGAGGGCCGGGTCAACGTGAGCGAAGACTTGTTTGGCGACGGCGATGCCGGCCACCGTCATCGGATGGTGCGCGACGACCGTGCCGCGGGCGGCGAGGGGGCGGGGGAAGAGGGCGGCGGTCGTGACATCGCCGGATGAGAGGTCTTCGTCCAGGGCCAGTCGCACCGCCGAGCGAATCTGTTGGGCCGAGGGCTGGGTCATCCCTGTCTCGATTGCATCATGGCCCGCAGTTGCCCCTCGCTGTCGGTCAGGATCGTCTGTTCGCGGCGGATCGTGTGCAGCCGTTGTTCATGTTCCGCCACCACGTCGGGGGGAGCCTTGGCGGTGAAGTCGGCGTTGCCCAGCTTTCCCTCCAGCCGCTTGGCTTCCTGTTTTCCCTCGTCCTTCTGCTTGGTGACCCGGTCCAGCACCTTCTGCAGATCCACCTCTCCTTCGACGAGGAGCCCGAGGGTCAGGTCCGCCGTGGCCATACGCAGGACGTTCGTCGCGGGCCAGGCTTCTTGCGGGAGCAACCGGACGGTGCTCCGGCTGAGGTGGGCGAGGTGTCGGCAGAGGTCGCCAAGCGCGAGAGAAGCCTGCTGGTCCCGCGCCGCTCCGTAGAGGTCCACCGTCTTGCCGGGAAGGTAATTGAGCAGGACTCGGCCGGCTCTGGCTGTGGTCACGAACTGTTCGAGGAGGGCAAAGGCCGCTTCGGCATCCTTCGCGTCCCAGGCAGGGTCCGGAGCCGGGTAGGGTTGCGTCATGATGCTCTCGCCTTCATGGGGCACGGCTTGCCAGACTTCTTCCGAGAGGAAGGGCATGAAGGGATGCAGGAGGCGGAGCAGCGTTTCGAACGACTCGACGAGGGTCTGCCTGGTCCGTTGGGCTTCCACCGAGTCCTTGTCTTGCAAGGTCGGCTTGATCAGCTCGAGGTACCAGTCGCAGTACTCGTGCCAGATAAATTGGTAGAGGTGGGCGGCGGCCTGGTCGAACCGGTATTGTTCGAGCGCGGCGTTGACGTGCCGGATCGCCTGGTTCAGGCGGCTCATGAGCCAGCGGTCGGCGAAGGCGCGGTCCTTGAGGGGGACCGATTTTCGCGGCCCATCCAGGTGCATCAAGATGAAGCGGGCGGCGTTCCAAATCTTGTTGGCGAAATTGCGATAGCCCTCGATGCGTTCTTCGGCCAGCTTGATGTCGCGGCCCGGCGAGGCCATGGAGGCGAGGGTGAACCGCAGGGCGTCGGTGCCGTATTTTTCCATCACGCTCAGGGGATCGATGACATTCCCCTTGGACTTGCTCATCTTCTGCCCTTCGGCGTCCCGCACCAGGGCATGGATGTAGACGTCGCGGAAGGGCACCTCGCCCGTGAACTTGAGTCCCATCATGATCATGCGGGCCACCCAAAAGAACAGAATGTCCAGACCCGTGACGAGGG
>VGXD01000172.1 GCA_016873525.1 Nitrospira sp.
CGGGAACGGCACGCCTGAAGTATTAGCGTATTTAAGGCCTTGGGTGGACTTCTATAAGGTTGACTTGAAGGGGTTTTCGCAAGAGGAATATCGCAAACTGGGCGGCCGGCTCACCACCGTCAAGGACACAATCCGGCAGTTGCACCAGCTAGGCTTTTGGCTTGAAATTGTAACGCTGGTCATTCCGGGCTTCAACGACAGCGAAGGGGAACTGAGGGCCATGGCTGAATTCCTGGCCTCCATCTCCCCCGACATCCCCTGGCACGTGACCGCCTTCCACAAAAACTACCGGATGCTGGAGCCGGACAACACAACCGCCCGGTCGCTCATCCGCGTCGCGGAGATCGGGAAGGAGAGCGGCCTGCGCTACGTCTACGCAGGCAACTTGCCCGGACGGGTCGGACCCTATGAACATACCTTCTGCCCCGGCTGCGGAACAGCCGTCGTCAAACGCCTGGGATACCAAATCCTGGAAATTTCCTTAACGCAAGGCGCCTGCTCAATTTGTAAAACCAATATCCCGGGCGTCTGGACCTGAGCGGCAGTTGTGCCGGACAGCGGGGCACTCTATAATCGTCCCCGACCCTGACAGCCACTTTTACGAACATCACGTTCACACCTAAAGGAGCCGACAATGGACATGCATAAACAGGAAGAACAGAAGACCGACGTTGCGGACGATCCCAAGGCACGGGCCGTGTTGCGCCAGGCCTTCGAGAAGAGCGCCCGCTGGCCGGAAGACTTCAAAGGGTTCATGGCCGATCTGACGGTGAACGTGAACGGCAAGGAAGTGCGCGGCAGCGTGACCGTCAAGGGGCCCAGGGACGTGAGCGTAGCGCTCCCCGACTCGGACCTTCAGAAATGGGCGGAAGGCCAGATTGCCATGATCGCCGTACACCGGGGCGCGCGCAGCTTCGACAGCTCGGACGGCAAGCACCCGCTGACCCTGGGCGACGACCCGAACCATCCCCTGGGCCAGACGCTCTTCATCCACGGAGACGGCATGCAGTCGTCCTATCGGGTCAAGGGAGACCGCATCACGCAGATCAACCGGAAGATGCCCCGCACCGCCTTTACGATCAACGTCGAAGAGAGCGCCCTCACGCAAGACAACAAATTCATCACCACCCGCTACACCGTCTATTACTTCTCGCCCCAGGACGGCAAGCTGGCCAACGTGGAGAGCTTCACCGACACCCATACGCGTCTCGGCGCAGCCGACCTGCCGGCCACCAGACGCATCATCTCTTACGAGAACAATGCGATGGTCACCAAAGTCCTCACCTTCGAACACCATAAACCGTTGTGACCCCCATGGACCTTCGCACCGAATATCCGCGCAGCATGAGGGTCAAGCTGGCGGGCTACATCCACGTGGCCCGCATGATCGACAAGGCCCGATCCAAAACCGCCGGCACCCTCGGCGAATACATCTATCCCTGCCCGATGGACGATCGCTTTTTGGAATTCACCGGCCTCAATGCGGACGAATTCCAAGCCGTCGCCAGCACCAGACCCGACGAGGCCGTGGCAGCCTGGGTTCGTGAACGCGCCAAGCCCCACAGCCAGGCCGAGATCGATCAATGGAACGAGATGATGCTGGCTCGCGGGCCGGCCACGGACGAGAAGCGGGCCTACTTCAACCAAATGCGGGACTCGATCGACCCAAGCCGCACCGACATCACGGCTTGGGCCAACCTGCTGGACTTGGACGAAAAACGACCGGTGCCCAAACGCACAGGGGGATGAGCATGGAATCCTTGAAGTGGCTCGGACTCTTCACCATCATCAGCATGTTGCACGGCCCAACCCTCGCGCTCGCGGAGGAGTTGCCGCGCGAAGCCGTACTGCCCTTGGCGACGGCAGCCAAAGCCGCCTCCGCCGCGTTGGAGAAATGCGCCAAGGATGGCTACAAAGTGAGCGTCGCTGTGGTGGATCGAGCCGGCCTGCTGAGGACCTTGCAGCGCGGCGACGGAGCCGGCCCGCACACAATCGATAGCAGCAGCAAGAAAGCCTATACCGCCGCAAGCCTGCGCAGACCGACCAGCGAACTAGCCGAACTGATCACGAAAGTGCCCACCCTCCAGGCCCTACGGGAAATGAACGAGAAAGTCCTCATCCTCGGAGGCGGCTTGCCGATCGAGATCGGCGGAGAAGTCGTCGGCGGGATCGGCGTCGGCGGCGCCCCAGGCGCTCACCTAGACGACGCCTGCGCCCAAGCGGGCTTGGATGCGATCGACGCGGCTCAGAAAATACCGGCAGCGAAGTAAGGTTGACGATTGCGCTAGGACGCCGACGGCAACGAGGTCACTTTCAAAACGAGGACCTGCTCCCCAATCTGTACGACAGCCCCTCGACCACCTTCCGCCCACTGGCACTCCTTTAGTTCCGGCGGTGGCTCCGATCACTGGCCGCCTAACGTTCACAATGAGGGGCGCGCGCCGCTCTTGCGCGCGTCCGCGTAGATGCGGCGGTTAGGCCGCCAGCTAATCCTCGAATCCCTTGAAAAGCCATCGCTGAAGCGTTGGAAAGCCGGTGCCGATATTTGCAATGTAGTCGTCCGGATATCCCTTCCAGAAGTCTGGAAGAACCTCTCCCTTCTTTCCGAGAAACGCGTATTGCAACCATTCAAGTGTGTACGCGAACGGATAGACGAGGGGTTGACCTAAGATGCCAATGACGTTTGCGCCCACGATAAGTGGCCAGATTGTGGCGATCCAGAGTAGAGCGAGCACTCCTACAACCGGTGCTCTAAGAATCACGCCTACTGCATCACGGAATCCTGACATCGCTTCGTCGCTTCCGGGTGGCCTAACGTCCGCCTACAGCGGCGCGCCGGTTTTGGCGCGTCCGCTGCGAGGCGTTGTTGGGCAGCCACTGGCACCCTGCCGGTCTACGGGTGGTGAAGAAATCCCTGTTTGCAGGCAGGGCACCGATCTCCTTTAGAGCCGCACTTGCTGCAATACCACCTGCGGCACTTTGTGCACTGGTAATAGATTCTGCTCTTGTCTTCGACTTTGCAATTGTCACAGGTTAGCTTGGCCATTTGCACTCTCCCTTCTTGTAGTTCAGATCTCTTCGACGGTTGGACCGCCAGTGCCGACCTGAACCAGTCTATCTATGTGGCCCTTCAGCGCCTTACACCCTTCTCGAATTGAAGCTTCGCAATTGGTCTGATTCTGGATTGACCAGAAGCGCATACGGTTGACGCCTTCGATTAGCGTTTTGATTTTGATTTGCTCAATAACGGGTTCTTCAACGGCACTTAGATTCGCCTCGCCAATAACCATATTTGCGATATCGCGGTGCGCTCGAACAATTGTTGCCTCCGCGTCTGATAGTTCGAGACGAGCATCCATATGCCAAACCTTTGTCTTGAAGATGAGACCGGTTGTGGATTCGACCGTATTGAGATGCAGTTTCATGGTGCCCCCCCTTTTTTTAGCGGACGGCGCAACTCGTATCTACAAACATCCACCCGCGCCGGTTTGTGAATGCCCAACGTTGCGTTCAGCGGCCGCCGGCGCGCGCCCGGCGGAATGTCCAAATGACGGAGCTCGCGCGCGCGTCCGCGTGGGTCGTGCTGTTAAGCGCCAATTCGGGAATCCATTAATTGCCGCCAGTCTACAAACGGCCCGAGACTTTCAAGGCATTCCAAGTCCAAGAAAATCCGACAGCTGCTGCCCTTTTCGAATCGTCGAAGATCTTCAACGATTGCTGCGAAGATCTCCTGCGAGGTCTGCTCCGGCCAAACGTGCAATTCAAATGCCTTTCCATGCAGCGAAAACTGTTTCTTTGAAACTTGCCGACCGGCACGCTTTGCATTCATAAACCACGATTCCCCGCGAAGCTGGGAGCCGAGCTTGTCGAGCCTGACCCATCCGACCACCTGATTGAAGCGCCATGGTGCGATGTATCGTCGCCAGAAGCCGTCCGTGAGGCTCATGCGCAGGTTGTCGGTAAGTGGGTATCCCGTTTGCTTCTCAAACGCGGCTAGATGGTTCGCCAAGTCTCGATCGTATTCTCGGTTGAACTTGTCCTCCTCCCGCCAGTAAAACGGAATGTCGAAAAGGTAAGCTTCCGGCATCGCGTGGCGTTTCCTTGGCGCTTAACGCTCACGTTCAGCGGCGCGCCGGTTTTGGCGCGTCCGTTGCAAAGGCTGGTTAGGCATCGAACACCCCCAATTTAGGGAAGCTGTTTGAGCAATTGACCCTTGCGTATGAGCTTCTTGCTCGCTGTACTGTACTCGGCGAACACGTATGCGCCATCTGTGTCTCGCATCTGCTGCCATGAGGTCTTAACCTTCCGGTCCCCGACGCTCACATACAAATTGACGTCGAGCCCCTTTTCAGCGAGCTTCTGAGTCTCCGCGATGATCGCGTCGTACGCAGCGTCCTGGGTCGGCTGCTTGGGGAAAACGATTCTTACGGACAACCATTTCCTCTCAGGCTTTATTCCAGCGAAGGTCTTGCCTTCTTGAACCGCAACGAAATAACTGCCCGTAGTCGAAGTCATGGTCTTGACGCCTCGATATTCGTCGAACGTCACTACCTTTTTCTGGCCGGCCTTGTAGACCAGTGAACCGGAATGCTGATTGGGGTTCAACGCGTCATTGCCGAGAAACGCCATGGCAAGAACATCGACTGACGGGTCTATAAGGATGGCGTGGTCGAGGGACTCTCGGAGAATCTTGTCGACGACGGTTGGGGGTGGCAGCTTCTTGTAGAAGCTCACGTTCAAGACGCGTCCTCCACCTTGCACATCTTCTAGGGTGGCATCGAATAGCTTCTTCGGTGGCGCGGCGACTGCGACTTGGCAGGTGAGGACGAGTACAGCCATGAGAAAGAACCGCAGACTCATGGACCGACACCTCCCTTCGATGCCCAACTATAAGTTAGGTGATTATCAAACATCTGGCACCGGTTTTGTGAGGGCATCGAGGAGGAGCTGAAAGAGATCCTCGTGCCGATGATTGTACCGGAACTGCATCTCGTACAAGTAGAGGGGAAACTTCTCAGGGGAGACCCCATGGTGCTTGAGCAGCTTCCCCTTGGC
>VGXD01000173.1 GCA_016873525.1 Nitrospira sp.
CGTTCTGAATTTCTCTTGCAGAAGGCTGAGTCTGATCAGGAGACCATGCACGACCCCGTCAATATCGGCAATCCGCGCGAGTTGAAAGTCGCGGAGATTGCGCAGTTGGTGTTGAAGTTGACCGGCTCGCATAGCCCGATCCATCAAAAACCGCTTCCGGTGGACGACCCCAAGGTGAGGCGCCCCGATATTCGCCGAGCCAAGTTGCTGTTGGGCTGGGAACCGAAAGTCGAGTTGGAGGAGGGGTTGCGGAAAACGATCGAATATTTTCGGAAGGTGTTGTAACTCGGTCCATCGGGAGACAACATGAAAGGCGTCGTTTTGGCGGGCGGCCTTGGCACCCGCCTGCATCCGCTCACGAAGGTGACAAACAAGCATTTGCTCCCGGTCTACGATCGGCCGATGATCTATTATCCGATTCAGGCCTTGGTCAATGCCGGCATCCGCGAGATTCTCCTCGTGACGGGTGGAAACAGCGCCGGCGACTTTCTGAAGCTGCTCGGCAACGGCAAGGAATTCGGCCTCCAGCATTTGGATTACACGTATCAGGAAGGGGAAGGCGGCATCGCCGATGCGCTGCGTTTAGCTGAACACTTTGCAGACCATGAGCCGGTCTGCGTCGTGCTGGGCGATAATATTATCGAACGCAACATCCTACATGCCGCCCAGTCGTTCCGCGAGCAGAAAACCGGCGCCAAAATCTTGCTGAAGGAAGTCAAGGACCCGCAGCGCTTCGGGGTGCCGGTATTGGATGGCAATAAGGTGGTGCGGATTGAGGAGAAACCGCAGCACCCCCGCTCGTCCTACGCCGTGACGGGGATTTATTTCTACGACGCTCGCGTGTTCGAGATCATCAAAACACTGAAGCCGTCGGGACGAGGCGAGTTGGAGATCACGGACGTCAATAATGCCTATATCGAAGGCGGGCAACTCACCTGGGATATATTGGAGGGATGGTGGACCGATGCCGGGACCATCGAATCTCTCTTCCTGGCCAACCAGCTTGTGGCCAAGACCGGTGCGAATAAGATGGAGCCGTGACCATGCGTATCTTGGTGACAGGGGGAGCGGGGTTCATCGGATCGCATTTGGTGCGGCGTTTGGTGGCCGACGAGCAGAACGTGGTCGTGAATCTGGACGCGCTGCGTTATTCGGGCAACCTTGAGAACCTTGCGGACCTTGTCGGCCATCCGCGCCATACCTTCGTGCGGGGGGACATCTGCGATGTTAAGGCGGTCGAGGATGTTTTTCGTGAACATGGGATCGCCGCCGTCATCAATTGCGCTGCTGAGACCCATGTGGACCGGTCCATCCTGGACCCGGATCAATTTGCCAGGACCGATGTCATTGGGACTGGGGTCTTGCTGGAAGCCTCGCGCAAGGCCAAGGTGACGCGGTTTCTGCAAGTGAGCACCGATGAAGTCTATGGGAGTGTGGAGAGGGGCCATTCGAAAGAAGGGGACGTTTTGGATCCGCGCAGTCCCTATTCGGCCAGCAAAGCCGGAGGGGATTTGCTCGTCAGGAGTTATTGGACGACCTACCGGTTTCCTGCTTTGATCACGAGGGGGAGCAACACCTATGGTCCCAACCAGTATCCCGAGAAGTTTATTCCCCTGTTTATCACCAATGCGATTGACGATCAGCCCTTGCCCCTCTATGGGGATGGGCGGTACCGTCGGGATTGGCTGTCGGTCTTCGACCATTGCAGCGGGATCGAACATGCGTTGAGGCAAGGCGAACCAGGGACGATCTATAACATCGGGGGAGGCAATGAGCGCGAGAACATCGCCGTTGCCGAAACGATCCTCAGCCGGCTTGGCAAGCCGAAGTCCTTGCTCCGTTTTGTGCAGGATCGGCCAGGCCATGACCGCCGCTATGCCATCGACTGCGGACGTCTGCGCGAATCAGGATGGGCTCCCGCTGTGTCGTTCGAAGAGGGGCTACGGGCCACCATCGATTGGTATCGGGACAATCAGACCTGGTGGCGAAAGATCAAGTCGGGCGAATTCCGAACGTACTACGAACAGATGTATGGGCAGAGACTGAAGGATGGCACATCGTGCGTGTCCTGATTACCGGCGCCGATGGCCAGCTTGGCTGCGAGTTGCAACGGGTGCTCAGTGGGCAGAGTCTCGTGCTTGGCATCTGGCCGGAGTTCGATCTGCTCAAAGCCGAGGCCGAGCGGTTCATTCTTGACGCAAGGCCGGATGTGGTTGTCCATGCTGGGGCCTATACGGATGTGGAGAAGGCTGAGCAAGAGCCGGACTTGGCTATGGCGGTGAATGCGGAGGGAACGGAGCGGGTGGCCAGGGCGACGGCCAAGGCCGGAGCTAGGCTCATTGCGATCTCGACCGATTATGTCTTCGACGGGCAAAAGAGATCGCCCTATGAAGAGACGGACTGCACCAACCCCTTGAATGCCTACGGGCGCTCAAAGTTGGAAGGGGAGCGGCGGGCCTTGGCCCATTGTCCCAATACGCTGATTGTCCGTACCTCCTGGCTCTACGGCCTGCACGGCAAGAATTTTGTTAAAACGATCCTGCGACTGGCCGGCGAGCAGTCCGAGCTTCGTGTGGTGGGGGATCAACGGGGATCGCCCACCCATGCAGGGGACCTGGCTTCAGCTTTGGCAAGGGTGTTGGGCACGGACTTGCGCGGGGTCGCCCATGCGACAGGATCCAGCGACTGTACCTGGCAGGAGTTTGCTTCCGCCATCGTTGCCCTGGCCGGATTTTCTGTGATGGTCCGTCCGATTACGACGGAGGAAGCGCATCGGGCAGCCCTGCGTCCTCCTTACACAGTCTTGGCGAACCGGGTCTTGGCAAAAGCCGGCATTGTCTTGCCTCATTGGCACGAGGCCTTGGCTCGATTTATGAACGAGGTTCGCGCCGGCGCTCCGGCGGAGAGGGTATAGGAGATCGCTCATGAAGCGCGCATTGATTACCGGCATTACCGGCCAGGATGGCTCCTACCTTGCCGAACTCTTGCTGGAAAAAGGCTATGAAGTCCACGGGGTCGTCAGACGTGTGGCCATTGAGGACCCGGAACACCGCCTCTGGCGCATCCTGCACATTAAGGATCAACTCCATCTGCACGCGGCGTCGCTCGAAAGTCTGCCCAGCATTTACCGGGTCTTCCAGCAAGTGAAGCCGGACGAGTGCTACCACTTGGCGGCGCAAAGTTTTGTCACCTACTCATTTGAAGATGAGTTTTCCACGCTCAATGCCAATATCAACGGGACCCACTACATGTTGGCTGCGCTTCACGACTGTGCGCCGGCTTGCCGGTTCTATTTTGCCGCCTCAAGCGAGATGTTCGGGAAGGTGGCAGAGGTGCCTCAGACTGAGCTGACGCGCTTCCATCCCCGATCCGCCTATGGGATCTCCAAGGTCGCTGGGTTTCATTTGACCCAAAACTACCGCGAGGCCTATGGCATCAAGGCCTCATCGGGGATTCTCTACAACCATGAATCCCCACGACGGGGCTTCGAGTTTGTGACCAGGAAAATTTCCTCCCAGGCTGCGCGGATCAAACTGGGCCTTGCCAAGGAGGTTCGGCTGGGCAATCTGGACGCCAGGCGCGATTGGGGCCATGCCCGCGAGTATGTCCGAGCCATGTGGATGATGCTCCAGCAGGATGAGCCGGAGGACTATGTCGTCGCGACCGGCGAAGAGCATTCAGTGCGTGAATTTGCCGAGGCCGCCTTCTCCCAACTGGGGCTCGATTACCGGAATCACGTCGTCGTTGACCCGCAGTTCATCCGGCCTGCCGAAGTGGAAACCCTGCTGGGCGATGCGACGAAGGCCAGGCAAAAACTGGGTTGGTCCTGTCAAGTGAAGTTCAAGGACCTGGTCCGTGAGATGGTCGAGGAAGATGTGCGGCTCTTGTCCGGCGCACAGGCGAGATTGCGCTAAGCGCGCTTATTCAACACGCTCTTGGAATCGTGTCCGTTGAGAGGGAAGGTGTCTCGTGCCGGTTTCGCGACAGAAAAAACGCACTCGCCGGCCCAGCCGATCGGCTCTCAGGGCTTCCTTGAAGCAGGTCCGTCTGTTTGCGTCTGATGTGGACGGGGTGCTGACCGATGCGGGCATGTATTATTCCGAATCCGGAGACGAATGGAAGAAGTTCAACACGCGTGACGGGATGGGCATCAAGTTGCTTCAGCGTGCCGGGCTCATCACGGCGCTGGTCACGATGGAACGGGCCAAGCTGGTAGTCAGGCGGGCGGAGAAGTTGGCCATTCCCGAGGTGTACTTGGGCGTGCAAGACAAGCTGGCGGTCCTGCGCGAGCTGGCGGCCAAGCACGGTCTGACGCTCCGACAAGTCGCGTATATCGGTGATGATGTGAATGACCTCGAAGCGCTCGAGGCGGTGGGGTTTTCGGCTGCGCCGGCCGATGGCGTGCCGCCCATTCTCAAAGCCGTTGATTATGTCTGCCGTAAGAAGGGCGGGGAGGGAGCGGTCCGCGAGGTGGCCGACCTGATCCTGCTTGCTCGTTCCGGCAACGCCCATCGCTCGTCAGGAGCACGATGAAGCGCGATCCACATCTCTATGCCGTGATCCTGGCCGGGGGGAGCGGGACGAGGTTCTGGCCTCTAAGCCGGTCGCTCTACCCCAAACAACTCCTGCGCCTTATCGGCGAGGAGACCTTGATCCAGCAGACGATGCGGAGGGTGCTCCGTTGCGTGCCGGCCGCGCAGGTCCTCATTTCGACGACGCCGACCCAGGCCGATTCGATCCGCTTCCAACTGGGCGAATGGAAGGACGAACTACAGGACAACTTCGTGATTGAACCGGAAGGGCGCAATACGGCTCCGGCCATCGCGCTGGTTGCGGCCCACTTGGTCCGGCGGGATTCCGAGGCCGTTATGCTGGTCCTGCCGGCCGATCACGTCATCAAGGGGGAGCGGCGGTTTCAGACGGCCGTGGCGCTCGGCGCCGAACTGGCCAGGATGGACCGGTTGGTGACCTTTGGCGTGCCTCCCATCAGGCCGGAGACCGGCTATGGGTACATCCAGCCGAATCGGCGTATTAGGTTG
>VGXD01000174.1 GCA_016873525.1 Nitrospira sp.
TGGACTCGGCCGTGCTGGTCTTCGGCATCCTCTACATCGGGCTGACAATGGGGCACTTGCTGCTGACCCGATCGCTGGCCGAAGGCGAGTTCCTGATTTTCTTCCTCGTGCTCGTCACCTGGGCCGGAGACACGGGCGCCTACTATGCCGGGGTCAGCCTGGGCCGCAGAAAACTGGCCCCAGTCATCAGCCCCAACAAGACCCTGGAAGGCCTCCTCGGCGGGCTCCTGCTTGCGATCCTGGTCTCCATCGGCGCAGGGCTCTGGTTCCTCCCCTCGTTCAGCCTGACCGACTGCCTGGCGCTGGGCCTTGTGCTGACCCTGACCGGCATGGTCGGGGACCTGGCTGAATCCGTTTTGAAACGAAGTGCGGGCGTGAAGGACTCCGGCAGCCTCATCCCGGCGCACGGGGGCATGTTCGACCGGCTGGACAGCCTCTTGTTCACCGCGCCCGCATTCTATTACTATGTCACCCTCATCAAGGGAACCGCGTCATGAAACATATCGTGATCCTGGGATCGACCGGATCCATCGGCACCAATACCCTCGACATCGTCGCCAAGTTCCCCGATCGATTCAAGGTCGTCGGGCTCACGGCCGGGACCAAAGACGACGTGCTGGAGGAACAACTCCGCCGCTTCAAACCCGCCGCCGTGGCCCTGGCCGACGAACAGGCCGCCACGCGGCTGCGCGCCCGCTGCCAAGACACGTCGGTCCGAATCTATTCCGGCGTGGAGGGCCTGAGGCAGGTCGCCCAATGGCCGGAAGCCGACTTGGTGATTTCGGCCATCGTCGGCGGAGCCGGCCTCGTCCCGACCCTCGCCGCCATCCGCGCGGACAAACCGGTGGCGCTCGCCAACAAGGAGCCCATGGTGATGGCCGGCCAGCTCATGCAGGAGGAGGCCCGCCGCCACGGCGTGAAAATTTTTCCGGTGGACAGCGAGCACAGCGCCATTTTCCAGTCGATGGAAGGGCACCGACGGGAAGACATCCGCCGCCTGATCCTGACCGCCTCCGGCGGCCCCCTCTGGGAGCTGTCGCGGGAGCAAATGGCCCGGGTGAAGCCGGAGCAAGCGCTGCGGCACCCCAATTGGAAGATGGGGGCCAAGATCACCATCGACTCCGCCACATTGATGAACAAGGGCCTGGAGGTCGTCGAAGCCCGCTGGCTCTTCGACGTCCCCGCGTCGCAGATCGAGGTCCTCGTGCACCGGGAAAGCATCGTCCATTCTCTGGTAGAATATCGGGACGGGTCGGTGATCGCGCAGTTGGGCACGCCCGACATGCGCACGCCGATTTCCTACGCGATGCAATATCCGGAACGTCTGCCGCTGGACCAGCCTTCGCTGGACCTGGCCCGCATCGGCAAGCTGACCTTCCAAGAGCCGGACCACGACCGGTTCCCCTGCCTGAGGCTCGGCTACGAAGCCTTGCGGATCGGCGGCACCATGCCGGCCGCCCTCAATGCCGCCAACGAAGTGGCGGTCGCCGCCTACTTGCAGGGAGGAATCGGGTTTTTGGAGATTGCCGAAGTGATCGAGGGCACGATGGCCGCGCATACGCCACGCCCCATCACGGCCCTGGAGGACGCGCTGGAAACCGACCGTTGGGCGAGGGAAAAAGCCGACTCGCTCGTTCACGCGCGCGCACGCTGACGCTGAGAGCCGTACAGTCTTCATGTCGCAAAGCCCCCTCACCCGGAAGACTTGGCGACTTTCGGACTTTTAGACTCTTGAACTTGACGGCCATCTGAAGAAGGAGCTTCTGACGTGGTACATACTTTCGCCTGGTCGCCGGATGCCATCTGGCTGCTCACGCAGAAGGCCTGGTGGTTTTTGATCGTGCTGGGCGTCTTGGTGTCCTTTCACGAACTGGGGCATTTTCTGGCCGCCCGCTGGGTGGGCGTCAGGGTGTTGAAGTTTTCGCTGGGATTCGGGCCGAAGCTGGTGGGACGCCAGATCGGCGACACCGAATACCTGCTCTCCGCCGTCCCCCTCGGCGGCTATGTCAAACTCTTCGGCGAAGAAGAAGCCGAGGCCCTCACGCTGGACGAGCAAAAACGCTCCTTCTCCCACCAGTCGCTGTGGCGAAAAATGCTCATCGTGTCGGCTGGGCCAGGGTTCAACTTCCTGCTGACCTATCTCATTTTTGCCGGCTGGCTGGCCACAGGCGCCGCCCTCTTCGTGCCGACCTTCCATGACCTCACCCCGGACGTCGAGGCCCTGCGGCCAGGCTCGCCGGCTGAACTGGCCGGCCTGCAGGTCGGCGACCGGATCGTCCGGGTCAACGACAAGGACATTTCCACCAAGAGCGAACTCTACGAGGCCGTGCAGAAAAGCAACGGCAAGCCGGTCACCCTGGACCTGCGGCGAAACGACCAGGTCAAGACCCTGCTGGTCGCGCCCACCGCCACCACCCTTCAGGAGAACGGCAAAGAGATCGTCGCCTACCGCCTCGGCATCGAGGAGACGGCTCCGGTGATCACGGCCGTGATGAGCGGCTCGCCCGCCATGGCAGCCGGCTTTCAAGACGGAGACCGGGTCGTGGCCATTGAGGGCCAGCCCATCCAAACCTGGGCCCAGATGACGAGCTTCGTCAAAGACAGCCCCAACCGCCCCCTGCACATTCAAGCTTCGCGCGACGGCCGGCTCATCGATCTCACCGTCACCCCGGCCGCCGAGAAAACCGTCGTGGACGGCAAGACCGTGGACGTGGGGAAAATCGGCATCTCGGGGCCTGGCCGGGCCATCATCCGGGCTTCGAACCCCCTCATGGCCACCCTCCTGGGTTTCAAGGCAACCTGGGGTTGGACCGAACTCACGGCCATCGGCCTCTACAAAATGGTGGCGGGCGAGATCTCCAGCAAGAACATCGGCGGACCGCTCACCATTGCCAACATGTCGGGAGAGGCCGCCGCGCAGGGCGCTTCCAGCGTCGTGTTTTTGATCGCCATCCTGAGCATCAACCTCGGCGTGCTCAACCTCCTGCCGATTCCCATTTTAGACGGCGGGCACCTGCTCTTCTTCGCCATTGAAGCGATCTTGCGCAGGCCGCTGGGCGAGCGCCAACGCGAGATCGCGCAGCAGGTGGGCCTGCTCCTGCTCGTCGGCATCATGATCTTCGCCTTCTGGAACGACATCGAGCGGCTGATTTCGCACTAAACCACCGTCTGACGGTCCGTCACGTCGGCACGTCTCTTGCGGACTGTCGGACATGACGACCGTCAGACTTTTTGAAGTTCATAGAGGTCTCATGCGCACGTCACAAATGTTGATCCCCACGCTCCGAGAAGAGCCCGGCGAAGCGGAAACGGTCAGCCACCGCTTAATGCTGCGGGCCGGCATGATCCGCAAGGTCGCCGCCGGCATCTACACCTACCTCCCGCTGGGACTCCGCGTCATCCGCAAGGTCGAAGCCATCATCCGCGAAGAGATGAACCGGGCCGGAGCCCAGGAACTCCTCATGCCCATCGCCTCCCCCGCGGAACTCTGGCGCGAGACCGGGCGCTGGGATTTTTACGGCAAAGAACTGCTCCGCTTCAAGGACCGCCACGAACGCGACTTTTGCCTCGGCCCCACCCACGAGGAAGTCATCACCGACCTGATCCGCCGCGAAGTCCGTTCCTACCGGCAACTGCCGCTGAACTGTTACCAGATCCAAACCAAGTTCCGGGACGAGATCCGCCCCCGCTTCGGCCTCATGCGCGGGCGCGAGTTCATCATGAAAGACGCCTATAGCTTCGACCGGGACGAGGCGGGGGCCACGGTCAGCTATCAAAAGATGTACGACGCCTATCACCGCATTTTCACCCGTTGCGGTCTGACCTTCCGCGCCGTGGAGGCGGACACCGGCCTGATCGGCGGCACTTCCTCGCACGAATTCATGGTCCTGGCCGACACCGGAGAAGAAACGATCCTCTACGCCGACCAGGGCACCTATGCCGCCAACGTGGAACGGGCCGAGGTCCTGCCTCCGACCGAGACGACGACCGAATCGCCCCGGCCGCTGCGAAAGGTGCCGACCCCCGGCGCCCGCACCGTCGAGGAGGTGACGGCCCTCCTGAAGATCGCCCCGCAGCAGCTCGTCAAAACGATGCTCTACCGGACGGCGAAGGACACGGTCGCGGTGCTGGTGCGCGGGGACCACGAGGTCAACGAGATCAAGGTCAAGAAACTGCTCGGCGTGGTGGAGATCGAGCTGGCCTCTCCGGACAAGGTCGCCGCCGTCACCGGCGCGCCGGTCGGGTTTGCCGGGCCGGTCGGCCTGCGCGGGACCCGCATCCTCGCGGACCAAGCGGTGAAGGCCCTGCGCAACTTCGTCGTCGGCGGGAACGAAACCGACACCCACTACGTGGACGCCAACTGGGAGCGGGACTTTGCGGTCGAGCAGTTCGCGGACCTCCGCAACGCCCGCGCCGGCGACCCTTCGCCCACCGGGCAGGGACGGCTCCGCGTGGCCCGCGGCATCGAGGTCGGGCACGTGTTCATGCTGGGCGCCAAATACAGTCAATCCATGAAAGCCACTTTCCTGGACCCCCAGGGCCAGGAAACCATGGCCGTGATGGGCTGCTACGGGATCGGCGTCGGACGCACCGCCGCATCGGCCATCGAGCAGAACCACGACGCCAAGGGCATCATCTGGCCGGCGCCCATCGCCCCGTTCCATGTCCATCTCCTCCCCCTCAGCCAGTCGGCCGCCGTGACGGAGGCGACTCGCTCCCTCTACGACCTGCTGACTCAAGCCGGCATCGAAGTCCTCTGGGACGACCGCGACGAGCGGGCCGGGGTCAAATTCAACGACGCGGACCTGATCGGCGCCCCCTGCCACCTGATCGTCGGGGAAAAAGGGCTGGCCCAGGGCCTCGTCGAACTCAAACGGAGAAAAACCGGCGAGGCCACCCGCCTGCCTCAGGACCAGGTGCTGACGCAGGTCCAGGCGATGCTCGCAAACCTGCCAAAAACTTGATTTGCCCCCTGCTCCACGGTAAGGTGATTTCTGTCGGTTCATCGCGACGGAGTCCCCATGGAAG
>VGXD01000175.1 GCA_016873525.1 Nitrospira sp.
ACCCGAAGAGCTGACGACCCGCTCCGAATCAGGGTTTCAAAGGCTTGAACGCGCATGGCACCACTCTAATTCTGGTGCCAGATGCTTTACAATCACCTTAAACTTTTCTACCTTTTTCGCAATTTGCTCGGCATTGATGTGGGCTTACGCGGCGTAGTCCAACTCGGCCTCTATAGTGCGCTTCCAGCTATTGGAGTAGCCTTTGTGAAGGGTTACGGAGAATCCAATCAAAAGGGATTCGACTGGCATACGTTCTGGACGGTTCTTCTTGTTATTACTTTTGTGGGTATTGTGGCAAATGTCTTTAACAGAAGTATGACCTTTCGACGTGTGCTCAGTCCCGGTGCTGGACGAGTTTGGCGATCACAGCGAAAGTCCGTGACAGCCGCAATCATTCAGAGAGTCAATCGCCACATAACTACTAATCCTGCAACCATAGAAGAGGTTCGGGAAATTCTTCGTGATCTGCTCGACATCATTGTCTTGCACGTTAGAGACCACCGAGGGAGCTTCCGAGACGATCGACCTGAGGTATTTGGAAGCTTGCTGCTCGAGCGTAGCACTGACTTGATCGTTGTGGCTCGGGATAGTTTTTCTCATTCGTCGCGGTATAAGCGCGAAATACCTGCAACGTACCCCAAGGCTACAATGCTGTGCGGTCGCGCCATGGAACGACGGAAAGTATTGAGCGTTGGCGTATTGACCCAGGCCTATCCAGAGGGTCCGATGAACAAGCCCTATCAGAGCATTCTAGCAATCCCATTATTTGGTGCCAAAAGAGATACTCCCTACGGAGCGCTCAGCATCGATTGCTCTCGGCCTTACTTCTTCGAGTCGTTTGTTCCAGGACAGGTAGAGAATGACTTAGAGAACAGCTTGCAACCTTATGCTCATTTGATTACACTAGCCCTGGAAACTCTGGTGAGTACCGACCCATCGGAGGTGGTCGTGAAGCTCGTGCCCGTGCAGGCCCCTTCACCTTCAAACGGAGGCCAGCCATGAGTCAAAATCTAATTGCCACAGAAGACCAGCTTTCATATCCTTCTCTCAAGAAGCAGCAGCTCTACCGCAAGTATACCTGCGGCGAACTCAGTTGGTTTCAAGTTGCCGAAGAGATTGAGAAGATCCAGCCGCCCCCCCCTCACCTTTCATGGAAGCAACGAACTGCTCTAACTATTTCGACCTTTCTTCTTGCCGTCCTCATCCCGCCCTGGGCTAGACGGGATGATTAACAAACTGTTCCCCAGCGGGGAAAAGGCTGACGGAAAGAAAAGTCTCCCTTGAGAGAGGGGACGGTCTTGACTTTGCCATCGGGCAATGAGAGTTGATGGAGTGATCGGGCTTTGATTTCGTGACAGTTCGAGATGTTTCCCCGCAAGACTTCCCCATGACCCGTCGTCAGCCGAGACCTCACTTCTTGTTCTTGTCCTTCGGCCTCTCCGCGAACAGGGGCCAGGCCAGGAACACAAAGCTGATGCCGACCGTTGAAATCGCGCTGTCGGAGGATTTGTGCTAGACTGACTCGCGAGGTGACATAATGACAAAGCTCCTGGAAAAAGCTTTTGCGGAAGCGTCTCGGCTCTCCGAGAAAGAGCAGGATGCCCTGGCACGCGCTTTGTTGGATGAGTTGGCTTCGGAGCGACGTTGGGACGAACTCTTTGGCGGCTCCCACGATGTGTTGGGCGAACTGGCTCGGGAAGCGCTCGATGAACATCGGGCTGGCCGGACCAAGGAACTCGACCCGCAGAAACTGTGACTTCGCACACCAATGCGCGCTTTCGGCAAGCGTTAGCGTCGCTCCCGCCGCAGGTGCGGAGCCAAGCCCGCCGCGCCTACCAGCTCTTCAAGAACGATCCCAACCATCCGAGCCTTCGCTTTAAGTCCATTCATCCTTCGTTGCCCATCTATTCCGTGCGAGTCGGCGCGGGCCATCGCGCCGCCGGAGTGATGGAGCGAGACCAGATTGTCTGGTTTTGGATAGGCTCCCACGCGGATTACGATCGGCTCATTTCGCAATGGCGGAGGAATGCTTAGCCACCGCTTGTAATCGGCTTACTTCTTCCAGTCTCGGTTTTTCTTGTCCTTCGGTCCCTCCGAAAACAACAGCCAGGCCAGGACGATGAAGCCAATCGCCACCGCCGTGACGGCCAGCCAGGTTCCAAATTTTTCCGGCATTACTTCGCTCCTTTCGGCGGCGCCTGCAACGTCTGCTTCAACGCCGGATCCATACGCTTGAGTTTTCCTTCCAGGTCGGTCGTCACCAGCGTGGCCGAGCCCTCGACCACGACGCGGCCGCTCGTCTTCTCCCGCACGACATGGGCGAACGTCATCGAGGCGTTCTTGCTTGCGTCCACCGTCGTCTCGATGGTCAGCGTCTCGCCGTAGCGAGCCGGCGACTTGTACTCCACGTTCGCCCGCGCAACCATGAACACCGTCCCTTCCTTCATCAACTGCGCGACCGAGACGCCGCGCTGTTCCAGATACGCCGTGCGCGCCCGCTCGAAATACTTCAGGTAGTTGGCGTAATACACCACCCCGCCGCAGTCGGTGTCTTCGTAGTAGATGCGAATGTCCATAGGAGCTGATGGCCGATAGCGTATGGCTGATGGCAAAGCAAAAAGCCGACGGCTAGAACTTCCTAGCTACATTAAGGTATTGCGAAACGCATTGATACTTTTGGCCAGCTTCTGTCCCTCGTCATACAAAGTTTTGTGCTCTTCCTTCGTAACATAGTCACTGTCGAGAGCGCGGAACGAAGCCGCAACTACTTCAAATGTCGATCCGATGGCCACTTCGAGATGGTAATCGAAAGCCTTATTAGAGCCCTTTGCCGAACCTTCCGCAATGTTGAGACTGATTGAGTTGACTGCCCGATTCATCTGAGATTTCAGCCCGTAATCTTCATGGCGCGGAAACTTTGCTGTCGCGCCGTATACCTTCCGAGCGTACTCGTTTGCCAGGTGCCAGATATCCAAGCTCTCAAATCGAAATGGCACGACTCTCTGTCCTTTCTCTCACTCTCCTCTGACCATCAGCTATCAGCCATCGGCCATATGCTCTTATTCTTATAGGGTTAAGACTGGAAACTTCGGCATCGATGTCTCGCTGACTCCCGTCAGCTTCGTCACGACTTCGGCCAACTGCTGGAACCGCTCCGGCTTGATCGGCTCGAACCCGTGGCCCAGCACCGCGTGGCCGGCCGCGTCCAGCAAGGGCTTCATCGCGGGCCACTGGGCCAAATAGGCCTGGCCCATCTGATCGCCCAAACCCGCCAAGGTTCGAAACTGCGCGTGGAGCGGCAGTTTGTACTTGCCGTCGAGATCGTTCAGAAAACAGGTCCGGCAGGTTTCCTGGAGCGCCGCGGGCAACTGTTCCGGCTTCACATCCCAGGATTTCACGTTGTATTGTTTCAAGAGGCGATGCTGGGCCAGGGCTTCGAGCCCGCGCAGCAGCGCGACCGTCGCCGTCTCCGCATCGTGGTCCACCTCGGCCCGGCGTTTCGCATGGGCCAGGAGATCGTAGGCCACCATTTCCTTGACGTCCTGCGGGTCCAGCACCAGTTTTTCCAAAAACCCGGCATTTTGTTTGATTGCCGGCAACAGGGTTTTGAGCCCCGGCGGTCCGCCCCAGATTGCCGCCATCTCCAACGCCTTCATGGAGGTTTTCAGTTTGTCCCACGCCTGGCGGTAGTGAAACCGCTCCCACAGGCTGTAGCCTTCCGCAAGGTCCGCCAAGGCCCGGTAGAGCGGCTTCTGCCCGCCGCTGACCCACGACTCGATCCGGCGAAACAGCGAAGCCGCAGGACCAAAGTCACCCCGGTTGAATAAATCGCAGCCTTCCTGGCGAGCCTGGGCGGCAGCCTCATCCCAGGGATTGCTTTGCAGCCAGAGTCGTTCCTGTCCCTCGACCGCAATCGATTCTCCGTCGGAAGACGATCCGGCCCCCGCCTGGCCGAGCGCCACCACACGGGAAGCCGTGGCCATGCCGGACAGCATCATGGCCGCGGCCATTGCGGGGGTGGCGCCGGTCAGGTCCAAGACCAAGTCGCCGGGCCGGACCTCCCAGGTCCGCAACAATTCGGGCAGGTTCTGCGCCAGTATGTGGTAGGAAGCCGGAAAGCGATGGGCGTCGGGGGTCACCACCCAGTCCCACTTGCGGGGCATCTGGGCGATGCGCGGCTGGACTTCGGTTTCGACCAAGCCCTTGGCCGCCTCCGGCACGAAAAAACAGAGCAGCTCCGGCTTGAGCCGGTTGATCGTATAGACCGCAGCCGGCGCATCGTCGCCGACCGCGATCAACAGGGCTTTGACAGGAGTATCCGCGGCCATCGCTGGCGGACTATAGCACCGCGTTTCAGCACGATCAACCGACGGGAACGGCCTTCATTTTTGTACGCGTGGATAAAGTTCTCCGCCTTTTCCCCAGCACGGAGGCCCGGACAAGGCAGCGTACGTGGTCAGCAAGGAATTTATGCTGTTACCGATGGAACTGAGCGAGGTCTCCTGGCACATAGACTGTTTTGCGCAAAGGGCTTCCATTTTTGAAGGGAACAACCTAGAATTCAACCATGTCCAATTTTACCCGATTCCCTCGCGCCCCGATTACTGAGGCACTCCTGGACATCCGCGTTAAGCTCCCGCCCCAAATTGACCTGATAAGGTTGGCAACCTTCCACGACACTGTGAAGGACCGATATCCTTCGAAACAGGAACGGGTATCATGGCAAGGTGGTTTTCAAATTACACCGGGGACTGGTCCAGAAATGCTTCCGTCTTCAGGTGGACCAGATGGGTATCTCTTCCCATCTGCTGATGGGAGACAAATTGTTCAAGCGCGCCTGGACGGCTTCACGTTTAACAGACTCAAACCATACGACAAGTGGGAAACGTTTCGCGACGAAGCCAAAGAACTGTGGCAGCAGTACGTTCGAATCGCCTCACCCGAAGTTGTGACAAGATTAGCTCTGCGTTACATCAATCGCATTGAAATCCCGCTTCCCATGAAAGACTTCAAAGAGTA
>VGXD01000176.1 GCA_016873525.1 Nitrospira sp.
GCATGGGACGGATCGATCAGACATCTCGCCTCCTGCGCTTATCGTGCATCTTCGCCGGCGAAACCCATCAGGGTCAGGTCTGCGCCCCGCCCAACCCAGAAGCATCCGTCCCCATTCGTGAAGTTTTTCTCGCAACCCGACGTCTCCCCTGCCTTCTTGCAGCTTCTGAAGGCCACTTGGCAATATCAGGCTGAGCCGCAAGCCAGCCCTGATCGGCAAAACTGACATATCGGCCATCCCCTACGATCAGGTGATCCAACACCCTGATACCCAACACCTCCCCGACCGAAACTAACCGCGCCGTCAAGGCCCGGTCCTCCACGCTGGGTTGGGGATCGCCGCTCGGATGGTTATGCAGGAAAATCACCGCGGCGGCCGACTCGCGAACGGCCAGATTGAAGACGTCACGAGGATGGACGATGCTGAGAGTGAGACTGCCCTTGGAGACGGTCGCATCCCGGATAAGATGGTGCTTTGCATCGAGCAGGACGATGATAAAGACTTCATGGCGCAGATCGCGCAGGCGGGGATGGTAATGACGGAAGAGATCGAGACTGGAACCGATCTGTGTTCCCGTCGCAAGCGGCAGGGCCAGCACCCGCTTACCGAGTTCGATGGCCGCCTTCAATTGAGCCGCCTTGGCCTGCCCGATGCCGGGCACCCGACACAACTCATCCAGCCCTCGGTTCGAGAGCCCTTGCAACCCATCCAAGTGGGCAAGAAGTTCCATGGCCACTTCCACCGCCGATGAATCTTGACGGCCCACCCGTAATAGGATCGCCAGCAACTGGGCATCGGTCAGGGATTCAGGCCCCTCCCTGGCGAGCCTCTCACGCGGGCGTTCACTTTCAGGCCATTGGCTGATCCCACCCCTCCTACCCATTGAAGGCCTCAAACCCTCATGTATTTATTATGAATTGCCAAAGAAGTGACATTTATTGTCCATCACTGTCAATCTATTGAACAGCCTATACATTCACAACACATTGATATTATTTGAATCATGCAGATGGAGCAAAAATTGCTTAAAAAATGCCTCAGTGTTAATCACGACACAAGGAGGTGCAAATGGAATGTCCAAAATGTAAGGGCTTGATGATGCTGGAAAGATTTTCTGATTTTTTCATCATCTTCCATGCCTGGAAGTGCATCAACTGTGGCTCCATCATCGACCGAACGATTTCAGCCAACAGACAAAAGAGCCTGGCGACACCGGAACTGGAACCGGCAGCCGTCCGCTAAACCTCCGTTCGGTCAGTAGAGGCACGCCCGCTCGGCCAGCAGCCTTGCGTGTACACCGCCATCTTGGCGTTCTTCGTTGATTCTGTATTTGCCGATAATGCATGGGACCGCCATTCCTCTCATGCACCTCGAGTGGACCGCTTGGCTGGATCTGCGAAGAGTCGTATTATAGCCCCCGCTCGCCAGCCCGTCAAAGCTCGTACAGCAATCCCGCGCCGCCGCCCGCTCCTTGACCCTCGAAAAAACGCTGTGCTAGAGTCACCGCCATGTACCCCAACACCGATGCTCCATGCGCGTAATTGCCGGCTCCCAGAAAGGCCGACGCCTTCGAGGGCCGCAAGGCCCCGGCCTACGTCCGACCTCCGATCGCGTCAAGGAAGCGCTCTTTTCGATCCTGGCCCCCCGCATCGACCATGCTCGTTTTCTGGACCTCTATGCGGGCACCGGCGCCATCGGCATCGAGGCCTTGAGCCGCGGGGCTCAGGCGGCGACCTTCGTCGAGCCCCACCGCGCCTCGTTACGTGTCCTGCAGGCCAATCTCCAACTGTGCGGCTTGGCGTCCAAAGCCGATGTCCGGGCCTGCACGGCGGCGGCCTTTCTCAAGCGACAGACCCAGGCGGAACGCCCCTATGATCTTGTCTTCGCAGATCCGCCGTATGACGAAATAGAAGACGGCCTAGACCTGTTGTCAGCGCTCGGAGCGAGTGCTATGATAGCGCCCGACTGCCTTGTGGTCTTGGAACACCGCAGCAAGCTGGTGGTCCCTCCGCAAGTCGGAGGCCTCGTCAGGCTTCGTCAATATCGGTACGGAGACACTACCCTCTCCATGTTCAGTCGGCAACCAGAAGGGGACCACTCCCCATGAAACTCGGGGTGTATCCCGGCACATTCGATCCCATCACCCACGGCCATACCGACATCATCGCCCGAAGCCTGCGGGTCTTCGATCGGATTATCGTGGCGGTGGCCCATAACCCCAGCAAGCGTCCGCTCTTCGACGTCGCCGAGCGGGTCGAACTGGTCAAGCTGGTGACCAAGGACTTTGCGCATGTGGATGTCGAGGCCTTCGACGGCCTGCTGGTGCAGTACGTCAGACATCATGGAGCCCATGCCGTCATCCGTGGGCTGCGCGCAACCTCGGACTTCGAATACGAGTTTCAAATGGCTCTCATCAATCGCAAACTGGACGACAAGGTTGAAACGGTCTTTCTCATGCCGAGCGAAGAATATTCCTATTTGACCTCCAGTATCATCAAGGAGGTGGGCAGCTTGGGCGGGGCGTTGAAGGACTTTGTCCATCCGGAAGTGGCCAACCGTCTGCGTCAGCGCCTGCGGAGGCCGGCCCCATGAAACTGGCTGCCCGCGCCGGTCGGATCGTCCCCTCCCCGACCCTGAGCATCACCGCCACGGCCAAGGCCATGGCGGCCCAAGGAATCGACGTGATCGACTTCGCTTCGGGGGAGCCGGACTTCGATACCCCCGAACCGGTCAAGCAAGCGGCAGAAGCCGCCATCCGGTCCGGCTTTACCAAGTACACGGCCTCCTCCGGCATCGATGAGCTGAAAAGCGCGATCGTCGACAAACTCCAGACCGAGCAGGGCCTCCGCTACGAGAAATCCCAAGTCCTCGTTTCCTGCGGCGCCAAGCACACCCTCTACAACCTGGCCCAGGCCCTGGTGGAAGCCGGCGACGAGGTCGTGATCCCCGCCCCCTTCTGGGTGTCCTACCGGGACCAGATCCTGCTCAACGACGCCACCCCGGTCATCCTAGAGACGCGGGAAGAAGAGGGCTATGCGATCAGCCGGTCGGCGCTGGAAGCCTGCGTCACGCCCCACACCAAAGCCATCATCGTCAATAGCCCCAGCAACCCCACGGGAGCCACCTACGACCGCGCCACACTGGAGGGGATTGCCGAGGTGGCGATCCGGCGCGATCTCCTGATCATCTCGGATGAAATCTACGAGAAGATTCTCTACGACGGGGCCCGGCACATCAGCATTGCGACCTTAAGCGCCGAGGTCACCGCACGTACGGTTGTGGTGAATGGCGTGTCCAAAGCATATGCCATGACCGGCTGGCGCATCGGCTATGCGGCAGGACCGAAACAGATCATCACCGCCATGGCCGACATCCAAAGCCAAAGCACGTCGAATCCCACCTCCATCTCCCAGAAAGCCGCCGTGGCGGCGCTGCGAGGAGGCGATGCCTTCCCCCAACACATGGTGCGGGAATTCGACCGCCGCCGCCGCGCGATGGTGGACCGGCTCAATAAACTGCCGGGCGTCAGTTGCCGCATGCCCTCGGGGGCGTTCTACGCCTTCCCGAACGTCACCGGCCTGCTGAACCGTCGTCACGCCACCGGGTCGATTGCCTCCCCCACGGACCTTGCCGCCTATCTGCTGAAGGAAGCGCAAGTCGCCGTGGTCCCCGGCGAACCCTTCGGCAGCCCCTACCATGTCCGCCTTTCCTATGCCACCAGCATGGAAGCGATCCTCCGCGGCCTGGATCGGATCGAGGCAGCGGTGAAAAAGCTCACCTAGTGAGGCAGAACCCTTGACATCAGGCTGAAGAAGGCTATTACTGAGCTACGTCGTGAGCGAAGGATTGCGATCGAGTCGAGCGATGAGGTGATGTGTGCCGATTTACGAATACGTCTGCAGCGGATGCCAGCACCGTTTCGAAGTAAAACAAAAACTCAGCGACGCCCCGGTGGCTGCGTGCGTGCGTTGCGGAGAAGCCGTGACCAAAGTGATTTCGGCCCCGGCGATCATGTTCAAGGGCAGCGGCTGGTACGTCACCGATTATTCCGACAAAATGAAGCCGCCGACCCAGTCGGAGTCGGCCGGTAAGCCTACGAACGGCCAGGCGGAGACAGCCAAAAAAGACGCGGGCACGGCGGCACCGTCCCCCGCACCGGCTCAGGCCGGAACAAGCTCCGATACCGGCGGGGGAACAACCGCGCCCTCGACGGGAACGGCGACGCCCGCCGCGTTCTCCACTCCCTCGACATCTTCCACCTCTCCCTCGTCGTCTCAAAACTGACCGGCCGACCTCAGACTACCGCTTCGCCTTGGCCGGCTTCTTTGCTGCCGCTTTCCCCGATGGCTTGACGGCTGCCTTGCCGGAATTTTTTGCCGGCGCCGCTTTGACGGATGCCTTGGCCGCCGGCTTGGAAGCTTTGGTCTTCTCCGCAGCCAAGTTCTGCTCCAGGTTGGCGATACGGCCGGCCAGCTCGCGATTCAACCGCGTCAGCTCCTCCACGCGAAGTTGCAGCTCATCTTTCATCTTGGCGGTTTCCATCAACTGGGTTTCCAGCTTAGCCCGCTCTGCCGAAGCCGTCTGGGCCTCCGCACGCAACTGTTCGATCTGGGCCTGCAACGCCGGCGGCCAATAATCACAGCCGTTCAGCCCGGCCACGGCCAGGCCGATCAACAAGACCCCTCGAACCGTCTTTCCCATCTGCCATCCTCTCATCATGCCCCCCTCTGTTCCCCTGTGTACTGCGGTTTCCCTGTCGCCACTGCCGCGCCGCGCCCTCACGACGCAAGTTTCAGTCCAGCCTCAGCCAACGCAGCGGCAATCCGATCGCGGCCGATCGGGCCTTCTCGGATCAGCCGGATCGAGCCGACTGTGTGAACAATCGTCGACGGCAACCCCGCGGCAGTCGGTCCCCCGTCAAGGATCGCGTCCAACTCGGACCCCAACGCCGCCTGAACTTCTTCGGCACTCTTTGCCGGAGGCTCGCTCGATCGGT
>VGXD01000177.1 GCA_016873525.1 Nitrospira sp.
GACGAGGTCGGCGGTTCCGATGTCTGCTTTCACGCTCTCTCCCCTATCTGTCAACCTGCAACGCGCCGCCGATTTTACCACAGGGACGGAGTCCTTGCGCGAGAGGACTCTTTTTTTACCAGGGCCCAGAAGACTGCGGCGGTGAGCAGTTGGAGGGAGGCGATGATCGCAAAGGCGTCCTGGTAATTCATCCGTGCGATCAGGACTCCGGCCAGCAGGGGGCCGCCGGCATGGCCGATGTCCGAGATCGTTCCCTGCAGGCCCATGCCGGCTCCCAGGGTCTTCGACTCCGACAGATCGGCGACCAGGGCCGAGGTGGAGGACGACACCACCGCTTCGCCGAATCCGAAGCAAGCCGCCAGGATCAACAACACAGGCAAGCCGGAGAAGAAAGGAATCATGACAAAGGTCCCGGCGCAGATCATGAGGCCGAGGAGGATGAGGGGCCGTCGTCCGACTCGATCCGAGGTTCGTCCCATCACCGGTTTGGACAGGAAGGAGGTGATGCCCTGGACTCCGAAGAGCAATCCCACTTCACCGGGATTCAACCCGACGGTCAGGCCATAGATGGGCAGAAACGCCATCAAGGCGCCGTTGGCGATCATCTTGGCTCCATCCGCCGCGCTGGTCACGAGGACCTTGGTGTTGCGCGAAACCAGCCGGAGGCCCTTCCACAGTTCACGCAGCACCGCTCCGAGTCCCCTCTCCTCACTGCGGGGGGGAGGAGCCAGACGGAGGCTGAAAAACAACAGCAGCCCCAGGCAGCCAAAGCCTCCGGCCGTTACGAAGGTCATGGGGAACCCGGCGACATAGACGAGCCAGCCCCCCAGGACCGGGCCGAGGAGCGCGCCGGACTGGGTGGAGGCGGTATACCAGCCCAGTGCGGCGCCCCGCCGCTCTCGGTAGAGATCCGCCACGGTTGCAAGGGCGCTGGGCGCGAAGATTGCGGTGGCCAAGCCGTGGGCGAATCGCAACGCAATCAAGTGGTCCAGGTCGGTCACAAAGGGATAGATGAAGGGGGGAAGCCCGAAGGCCAGGACTCCGACCCGCAGTAACAGGCGTCGGCCGTAGATGTCCGACAGGGCGCCGCCGGGCAATTTCAGCAGGACGCCGGTCAAGGTGGAGACCGAGACGACCAAGCCGATGCTCTCCGGTCCCGCCCCCAAGGACTGGGCGAAAAGGGCCAGCACGGGCATACGCACGAGGTTGTAGCTGAGAAAACAGAAGGCGCCGATTCCGCAGAGGAGGAGGAAGGTGGCGGGCTGGGTCATGGGATCGCTCCCGGCTGTCGGCGGACCAAGGCTTGTCGGTGGCCGGCGCGAAAGCCCGTCATGGAGCGGCCTCAACCGTGAGGGTCAGGAGGACCGGAAACAACTGGTGGCGGTCCCGGCGCAAGCGGGCCTCGCGCAGCAAGGTCTCCGGACTGGGCGTCACCCGGCCCTGGTAGCGGAGGCGGCCGTCGGTCAGGATCGTGATGGGTTGAGACAGGTCCGCCAATTCCTGGTTGAGAAAGAGCGTGTAGCGCCGCACTCGTTGGGTATGGACCTCGATGCGGTTGGGGCTTACGATCTCGGCGTCGAGGGTCGCGTAGACCCGGTTGAGGATGGTCTCGTCCCGGTTGTCGGTCAGCCGTTCCGTGAAGGAGGCGATCCGGTCGGTCGCATCGATGCGGACCCATCCAAAGGGGAGCAGGTGCGTGGCGTCCCGCACGACCGTCAGGTGTTTCGGATAGGGCTCTCGTCGATGGGTTCCCATCCAGGCCGCCAGGGCCGGCAGTTCCTCGCGGGGGAAGAAATGGCCTCCGGCCATGGGATGGACTTGGTCATGCTCCCGGTAGACGAAGGCGTAGCCAAGACGCGTCAGCTCCTGCGCAATGGAACGACTCAGCGAAACCGGCATGACCTGATCCTGCGCTCCGTGGATCAGGTAGACCGGCGTGTTGCGGAGGTTGGCCAGAAACGGAAAGAGCACGTCGTCGATCCCGCTTGCCATCGGGGCCAAGCCGGCAAAGCGCGTCGCGTGGTGAAAGCCGATCAGGTAGGCGCCGATGCCTCCGTTGGACATGCCGGTCAGAAAAATCCTGTCCGGGTCCACGCGGTAGCGGGCCTGGACGGCCCGGAGGGTGGCCAGGACCAAGTCCTCGGCCTCTCTGGTCCACCACATGCCTGAGGGATAGGTCGGACAGGCCAGGATGGCGTCGTCGCCGAGGCGCGGCTGCCATCGTTCCAAATAGGCATCGCCCGTGAAGCCGGCTCCGTGGAGGCAAATGACCAACGCATAGTCGCGGGAGGGACTGTAGGACCGCGGCACCGAGAGCCCATAGCGGTAGGACTTTCCACGGCTCTGCACCGGCATGCCTGGCTGTAAGCCGACTGGTTCGGCTTGAGCGGGACGGCCCGCCCGGATCATGGCGGTCACTGTTTCGAGGTCGGCAGCGGGCTCGCGCAGGATGTCGGACAAGAGCCTGCCGGCCCTTTCCGAGTCTTCTGTCTCAAGGAATGTCTGGATCAGAAGGGAGAGGGCCTGCCGGCTCGCATCGCTCGGTCGTCCGGGAGGCGGGACGTCTGAGTCGGTCTGGCCCGGCGCCGAGACCGGTCCGATCAGGACCAAGACGGCCGCGAGGCCGGCCAGGACCACGACAGCGCGGGGCAGAAACCGTGGCTTGGAAACGATCGAGAGGCAGGGGCTTCGCAGGAACGCTCTAAATCCCACGTTGAAACGGTACCTCTTTACTGCCGCCTTGTCAAAAAGCCGGAGCGCAAGGCGTAAGGCAGAAGGCGCAAGCAATGACGAGGCGGAGGCCGATCACTGCTTCTGGAGCAACGTCGCCTCGATGAGGAGGTCTCGCCCAATGCGCCTGACGTGCCAGTTCGAGAGAGGAATGGCCTGGGTCAAGTGCGCGGGGGACTCACCGCCGATGACGCTCTTGGCGTCTTGTCCTCCCAGGAGCAGCGGGGCGACATACAAGACCAGTCGGTTGACCAATCCGCTCTGGAGCGCAGAGGCGTTGACCCGGCTGCCTCCTTCGATCAGGACACTGCTGATGTCCTGTTGCGCCAGCCGTCTCAGACAGGCACGCAGGGAGACCTGTTTGTTCAAAGACGGCAGAACGAGCACGGAGACGCCCTTCTGGGTCAATCGTTGCCTGCGTGACTTGGGCACCAGGGGCGTTGTGGCGACGAGGGTTCCCATGTCGGCGCCGGATCGAGTCCTTGGCGAAAACACACGGGCCGTCAAGGGAATGCGGAGCCGGCTGTCCAGGATGACGCGCAAGGGTTGTCGGCGCTGCGTGGGGCCGGCCAGCCTGACGGTCAGGCGAGGATCGTCCTGGAGGACCGTGTTGGCTCCCACCAGGATGGCATCCATCTGACTGCGAAGACGATGGGCATGACGCCGGGCTTCCCGCCCCGTGATCCACTGGGATGCTCCTCCGGCCGTGGCGATCTTGCCGTCCAGGGTCATGGCCGCTTTGAGCACGACAAAGGGATAGCCGGTGCGTCTCCAATGGCAATAGATGGCGTTGAGCCGTTCGGCTTCGTCGCGCAAACAGTCTACGGTGACGTCGAGTCCGGCCCTTCGCAAGAGGCCGATCCCTTTCCCGCTGACCTTGGGATTGGGGTCGCGCATGGCCACGACGACGCGACGGAGGTCTGAGGCGATCAGGGCCGGCACGCAAGGTGGAGTGCGCTTGCGATCGTGGCAGCAGGGTTCGAGGGTGACGTAGAGGGTCGCGCCTTGGCTGCGGCTTCCCGCCGCCTTGAGGGCCAGGACTTCGGCGTGGGGTTCGCCGGCGCGTCGATGGTAGCCTGTTCCGACGATCCGGCCTCCCCTCACCACCACGGCCCCGACCATGGGATTGGGGCTGGTCTGGCCCTGGCCCTTGGCGGCCAGACGAAGCGCCAGGGCCATGTACCGGTGGTCGAGGAGAGAGGGCTTCACCGCGCTTTACGGGGCTTGCCGGTTTTGCGGCCGGATGTTTGTTTGCGCGAAACGGGGCGGCTCTTCTTGGCGGCGCCATGAGCGGCGCCGGCGCCCTTGCTTGTGCGCGTGCTTTTGCCGCGCGGAGTCTTCGCCGTCTTGGCGGGACGGCCGGCTGCTTCCGACAAAGCGGCTTGTGCCGCAGCCAGACGCGCGATGGCCACGCGGTAGGGGGAACAGCTGACGTAGTCGAGTCCGAGTTGATGGCAGAACTCGACCGAACTGGGGTCCCCTCCGTGCTCGCCGCAAATCCCCAACTTAATGTCCGGGCGGGTGAGGCGGCCTTCCGCGATCGCCATCTTCATCATGGCCCCCACCCCTTCCCGATCCAGGACGGCAAAGGGGTCGGCGTCCAGGATATTGTCGGCCTTGGCGGCGATGGTCTTGCCGCAGCTCCGGCAGGTCATCTCTCTCCAATCGACGTCGGTGCTCAAGCAATGGGGGCAGCTGTCCTGCCGACGCATGTAAAACCCGATGAACTTGGCGGCGTCGTCCCGCGAAAACCCGAAGGTGGTCTGCGTGAGATCGTTGGTACCGAAGGAGAAGAACTCGGCTTCTTCCGCAATCCGTCGCGCCGTGACGGCGGCCCTCGGCAGCTCGATCATCGTCCCCACCAGGTAGGAGAGTTTGGCGCCGCAGCGCTTCAAGGTCTCGTCCGCCACTTCGCGGACAAGGTCTTTCTGGGCTTTCATTTCCGAGACCATGCCGACCAGCGGGACCATGATTTCCGGGACGATCTTTTTGCCTTCCCGCGTGACCTCGCAGGCGGCTTCGATGATGGCGCGCGTCTGCATGCGGGTGATCTCCGGCATCGTGATGCCGAGCCGGCAGCCACGGAGCCCCAGCATGGGATTGAATTCGTGGAGTTCCTCGACCCGGGCCAGCAGCCGTTGCTTCTCCTCGACGAGGGCGGGGTCTCCTCCGGTCAGTTCCAGCCTGGCGATTTCCACCATCAGGTCTTCCCGCTTGGGGAGGAATTCGTGCAGCGGCGGGTCCAGCAAGC
>VGXD01000178.1 GCA_016873525.1 Nitrospira sp.
TCCCAGCCAGGAGCGCCATCACCAATAGGGAGGCTGCAAGGGGAGAGAGCCTAGGTTTGAGCACGATGGTCACATGAATGCCCAGAAGACGCATTGCAAGTTCATTATACCGTGGGGAGGAGGAATTTCAAGCCGGTTCTACGGTGCTTTGCAACGCATCAACGGGGTAAATCCCGTCGAGCGTCGGGTCCCGCTTAGCGGCGACCTCCCTGAAGGTCCGTATGGGCCTCGCCGATCATGCTCCTGAGCACGTGTTCGCCCAACTGCCCGAGTTGAGGATCGGCAGACTTGGCTTGGTCGAGCGATGGGGCTGTCGCGGCCTTCGGAGCCGGGGAGACCCGGGCGAGTAAGTCCTTCTCCAGGGCTTCCGGGGAAGTGTCTATTTCGTTGAGGATGGCCGAAAGCTGCTGGAGGGCGAACAGCGAGGGAGGCGTAGCGCCGTATTCGGAATTGTCTCGGGATTCTTTCGTCAGGGATAGCCAAAAGCGGCTGTCTGTTTCTTCCGAGAGGCCGCCCATTGCAAAGGCAGTCAGCTTGTCCTGGAGCGCGGCCTCGCTGCCTTCGAGGCCGTCGTAGCTGGCGGCGGAGCGCTGGACCGGTTGGCGGGAGAGCACGATGAAGGTTTCTTTCCAAAGATCGACCGAGGGCGTGAGGGCTTGTTCTGTTGCGGGGTGGGCCGCGCTGAGCTTCGTCTGCAGCCCTTGAAGGTATTGGTGCAGGTATTTCACTTTCCTGGCTGCCAGGCTCCCGGCTGGGATGCCCCAGATCTGACAGATCTCGTGGTCCTGCAAGGCGACCAGGCTGGCCACCTCCATCTCCCGTTTGGCGAGTTCCAAGCGCTTGTGTTCCCGTTCGCCCCTTTTCAGGAGAGACTGATATTCGATGCACAGCCGTTCCTTGCGGTAGTCGTCTTCCGTGATCTCCTCTTTGTCCCACCGGCGATCCAACTCCCTGATAGCCGGTCTGGGAATCGTCGCGCGGGCGCCTTTCTTCAACTCCTCCAGGGCCGCGCCGTCCACATGAAAACGCGATGCGAGGAGTTGTGTGGTCAGGGCGCAGAGCGAGTCGGTGAGCGCGGTCTGTTTCTTCAGACAATCGATCTTGTGCCAGGCGCGTTCCCGCTTGATGCGGATTTGGCGGCGGTAGTGGGCTGCACGGTCTGTAATGCCCTGCAGGGTTTCGTTTGAAATGTAGGGCGTCGTAGGTTTTTCGCCGGAGACGAAACGGGGATCAGGCCGGTCCGATGCCATGTACTGAATATCTTCCGGCGTCACGTCCAAGTATTGCAGCAATAAGAGACGCAGCATGATCCGTCCCTGGACCGGAAGGGAATCAACGACGGTCGTGATTTGTTCCTGGGTCAACCGTATCTCCATGCTGAGAGTTCCTTGCCGGATGTCCGCGCGCGGGCGCCGGCCGGAGTGTTACGCGGAGCCTTGCGTCTGCGACTCGAGATAGGTGGCCACGTATTCTCTGATTTGCTGGACCGTCCCGGTCATGTACAGCTCTCTGGGTATGGCCACGTGCACCAACTTGGCGGGGTCTGCGCCGCGCTCGATGGCATAGGCTTCGTCCACGTAGAGGCTGACGGACCCGTCCGAATGTCTGATCGCGCAGAGAGCGGTTGTTTCATCCATAAAGGCGTCGCGCTGTTCGGTGCCTGCGTCCCCACTGCGAGCCGGGATGGTTGGTGATAACACAACCCTCACGACACTGTCAAAGTCGGGGACGCGGCGTTGCCGCGCTTCGAAAACCCTGTCGCCGCCATACGATATAGGCGGTGAAAGCGATCAGCGTCAGCAAGAAGGCCGTTCTGACGCGTCCGTAGCCGAAACAGGCATAGTTTGCCGTGGCGTTGAGGAGGCCGAAGGCGGCATAGGCCAGATAGAGCAGCAGGCTCCAGCGCCGAAGGCGCATAAAACCGTAGCCGATCAGCAGGTGCAGCGTCGGCGACTGGGTTTTGGCGAAGAGCCCCGCAACTCCTGTCGGTTTCATGCAAAAGACGGTCAAGGCGTAGGAGGGGTTTGCCACAATGATGAAGAGGTCCGTCAGGGCGGTGAGGAGAAACAACGCGCCCAGGTAGCGAATGTCATGGGCATGGGCCCAAGCCGTCCGTAGAGTGTGCCGCAAGCCGGTTGTCTGCGGTGCCGACATTGTCTCTGTGCTCGGCCGGTAGGCGTCGTAGCTCTGAAGTGTCCACCAGGGCAAGACAAGGAGGAGAAAGAAGAAGACTGCCGCGCTGATTCCACTGGCCTGCCCAATCAGCCAGGTGATGGCCAGTAAGGCCGCTCCCGTCAAGGCAATCGTGGCGGCATGAATTCCTTGCCGTTTGACTGCTTGTCCTAGGCCAGGTGCGAATGCCGAGAGGGCGGCGGCCAAGGGAGAGCCTGATGCTGAATCAGGATGAGGGGGAAGGTCCGATCGTAGAGAATCGGTCATGTGAAAACAGGCCCTGACGGGGCAGCCAAGGCGGCTTAGGTTTTCCCCGCCGGCCGCTTTTGCCTGCTTGATGTCCTGGGGCGACGAGCGGATGAATTGTGAACGGACGCACCGGGCAGGTCTTCAGCGGCGTCGGTCTGGCCGTCATGACGGTTCTGGACGATCGTCTGATCGAGCCGGAGGCCGCATTGGATGCACCGCCATCCTTGAAAACGGCCGCTGTGTTCTTGGATTTCTTCTTGGATCAGCAGTCCGGTACACTTTGGACACTTCATCGCAGCGCTCCTCTATATGGCGTCGTCCGGTGACGTGGTCGTAAGATGGCCGAGGCTTTCCACTGAATGGAACGCCTCGGCGAATGGTTGCGGCCTGGGTGGGGGTCAGCCGCCCAGCGTGTCGAGCGTTTCCTTCAGACTCTTTAAAATGCAGGAGAAGATGGGCGTGTCACGTTCGGTATAGCGGCTGGCTTCCGCCAAGCGAAGTTCCATGACGAGGTCCAAGAAGTCTTCCGGCTTGTCCGTCTCGAAGGCGACCACAAATTCCTGGTCGTCCAAGCCGAACGAGTAGGTGGTGTTCAGCTTCACCGAAGGGTACCGGTGTCCGATTTCGATATGCTCGTCCATCATCCCCTGGCGGGCGGCCTTCGTCAGCAAGTACCACTCGCGTGTTTTGACGAAGGGGTAGACGAAAATATACTTGCTTTTGCCGGGAATAACCTGGAGCCGTTTGCTTTCCTGTCCTTCGTGTACGTGATGGTCCACGTAGATCGAGCGCTTCGTCATGGACAGATAGGAATAGGGCGTCGTGAGATACTTGCCGAGGCCCGTCGCGAGGAGTTTCGACATCATCTCCTGGAAGAGTTCCAGCTCGTAGCCGATCCTCCAGAGCATGAAGTCGCAGTCCCCGCGAATCCCGATCAGGGTATAGGGGATGACGATGACTTTGCCCGCATATTCTTCCGCCACCCGGACAAATTCCTGCTTGCCCCGGCTGCGTTCTTCCTCGGACAGTCTGCGCCAAGCCGGATCGATTTTATGGAAACTGAAGTTGACAAACTGCCGCTTGGCAGGCTGTTCAGCACTGGCCATGGACTCCTCCTTCACACCCTACACGAGAACCGATACGTGAAAATGGTCGATGGGAAAGGCCTTTTCTAGCATTTCGTGACTTGCGTTGTCAACCCGCGCCGGGCGGCGCCTTACGGGCTGCGGCTGTCATGCCGAGGAGGTTTTCTCCTGCCCCGATGCAAGAAAATGCACAGACCGTGAATGGTCGTTGACAGGGGTGGAGTGATCTGCTATCGCCTCACCGGTAAGCCAGGAGGATGGTTTTTCATTAGGGTGGGGCGGGGATAGGCGGTCTCGTTGAATCGGAGGCTCACGTGAGGCGCGGAGAGATCATTGCGGTGGGATCGGAGTTGCTGCTCGGCGGTCGGCCGGACACCAATTCGTTGTTTCTAACGGAGGGGTTGGCCGCAGTCGGAGTCGAGGTGCGCTATAAGTCCGTCGTGGGGGATGAGAAGGCCGACATCGTGGCGGCGCTGCAAGTGGCCGCTCGTCGGGCCGACGTGGTGGTGTTGACCGGCGGGTTGGGGCCGACGACGGATGACCGGACGAGGGAAGCGGTAGCCCATGCCATTGGCAGACCGTTGCGTCGTCGAGCCGAAGCGCTGGAATGGATGAGACGTCGCTTGGCGGCCTGGGGGCGGAGGCTGACGAAGGCGCAAGGCCGCCAGGGACTTATTCCGGTCGGTGCGGAGGCGTTATCCAACCCGATCGGGTCTGCGCCGGGGTTTTACTTGCGATGGAAAGGGGCGGTGATTGCCGCATTGCCCGGCGTTCCGAGCGAAGCAGAAGCGATGTTCTCTACGGCGCTTGCTCCCAGACTGCAGGCACCAGCTGCCGCTCATGGGAGGGGAGTCGGATCAGGGCGAATCGACCGTCGAGTCCTACATACCGTTGGGCTCTTTGAGTCCGAGCTGGACCAACGGTTGCAAAGACTTGTCACAGGGAACCGTGGGCTCAAGATCGGGTTCTTGCCTTCCCCCCTTGGCGTCACGATTTCCCTCACCCTCTGCGGAGCCGAGTCGAACAAGGCGATGGACAAGCTTGTAGGCCGTGTTCGGCGGCTGATCGGCGCTTCTCTCTATGCGGAGGGGGCCGAGACCATGGAGGACGTGGTCGGACAAGCATTATCGCAGCGGGGCCTCTGTTTGGCTCTGGCCGAGTCCTGCACCGGCGGTCTTGTCGGCCATCGTCTGACGCAGGTCTCCGGCAGCTCCGCCTATCTGGACCGGGTGACGGTCTGTTACAGCAATCGAGCGAAGACCGAATGGCTTGGGGTCTCGGAGCGGCTGCTTCGGGAGCACGGGGCGGTCAGCGCCCAGGTGGCGGCGGCGATGGCCAAGGGGATACGCATCAAGAGCCGGGTGGACATCGGGCTCAGCGTGACCGGGATTGCCGGCCCAGGCGGCGGG
>VGXD01000179.1 GCA_016873525.1 Nitrospira sp.
CGGGGCTGAGAGCCAGGCACAGAGCAAGGATGACACGATGAGAAACAGCCTGAGCTGACTCCTCGATGGATATGCCGGCAAGGGGTTGGTCATTGCCACGGGGCCTCCGCAAAGGTGTAGTAAGATAGCCAAAGTATACCATGAGGCCTTGCTGGGATGGTGTGACGTCCCGTTTTCAGGCGGGCCTCTGTCGATTGGGCCAATGGACGCTAGATGTCGGCTGATACAGGAGAAAGAACACCGCGATGACTGAACGAACGACCGAAGCGATCTTGCCCTATCTGACGGGAGCGGTGCCAGGTATCGGGGGCATGATCCGGACGGCACCGGAAGACTTTCGCGTCGAAGAGCGGCCCCTCTATCTTCCCTGCGGCGAGGGGGAGCATCTCTATCTCCGCATCACCAAGCGCGGGCTGTCCACGCCACAGTTGGTTGCGCGGCTGGCTTCGACCTGGGGCGTCAAGGTCAGGTGTGTCGGCGTCGCCGGTCTCAAGGATGCCAATGCCGTGACGACCCAGATGGTCTCCCTGCAAGGGGTCACGTCGGAGGCGCTGGCCAAGTTGCGACCGGATGAGCGGATCCTGTCCGTGGAGGTGCTGGGTCGTCATCGCAACCGGCTGCGGACCGGACACCATGCCGGCAATGTCTTTACATTGGTCATCCGGGGGGTTGAGCCTGGCGCGATCGAATCGGTGCCGTCCGTTCTGGCCACGCTTTCGCGGCGCGGGGTCCCCAATTATTTCGGGCCGCAGCGGCAAGGTCGGGAGGGGCTCAACTACAAGATCGGCGCGGAACTGCTGCAGGACGGCGCTCGACGGAACCGGATGCCGAAAGCGACCAGACTTTGGTACCTGCATGCCTATCAGTCGTTTTTGTTCAATCGCATCCTGGCCCGCCGCATCGACCGCATCGACCAGGTGCTCACGGGAGACTGGGCGATGAAGCAGGAGAACGGCGCCTGTTTTTTGGTCGAGGATGCCGCCGCCGAGCAGCCCAGGGCGGACGCCTTCCAGATCAGTCCGACCGGGCCCCTGTTCGGTTCGCGGGCGTCCTGGGCTTCCGGCGAACCCGGTGCTATCGAGCAGAGCGCTGCCGCCGACCTGGGGGCTACGCCGGAATCGTTGACCCAGGCGGCCAAAGACTGCGGGTTTCGAGGCGAGCGGCGGACGTTACGCGTGAAGCTGGAGGGGTTGGACTGGTCGCTGCAGGGCAATGCCCTGACCCTGTCCTTCGCCCTGCCTCCCGGCGCCTATGCGACCAGCGTGTTGCGCGAGTTGATGAAAACGGACGACCAGCGACGCGATACGTGAGACGACAGTCCTGGCGCGTCCTCCCGGCGCCGTGCGATCTAAGAGGTGGTGCGATGGCCCTTGCACAGGAAACGGTCCTTCTACACGGCCACATCATCGACTCGCTGATTCTTGCGAAGGTCCTGGACACCATTCTGATGATGGGCGGCGCCTTCGACCTCAGCGAGGTGCGGATCGGGGCGACCCGTGGCGAGCCGTCTTCCGCCAGGATCTTTGTCCGAGCCTCCTCTCCGGCGCTGCTGACGGACATTCTCGACGCCATCCAGCCTCACGGCGCGACGATCGAGCGCGAGTCGGACTGCACGATCGAATCCGCGCCGGCCGACGGCATCCTCCCGGAAGGGTTCTACGCCACGACGCATCTGCCGACGCAAATTCGCGTGCAGGGCCGTTGGCTGGACGTGGAGGCGATCGAGATGGATGTCGCCATTCGGGTGGACCAAGAATGGGCGTCGGCGCGAGCGGTTCCGATGGGAGAGGTCAGGAAGGGGGACCGGATCGTCACCGGGCGGGACGGCATCCGCGTGCTGCCGCTGGAACGGCCCAAGGAACGCGACGTGTTCAGCTTCATGGAAGCCCAGGTGTCTTCCGAACGGCCGCACGGCCACATCATCCTGGATGTCGCCCGTCGGATGACGTCGCTTCGTGCTGCGAGGGCGGCAGGGCAAGGAACCTCGGATGTGTTGCTGGCCGGAGGACCGGCCATTATCCATGCCGGAGGTCGAGATGCGTTGACCTGGCTGATCAAGGCCGGGTTTATTCAGGTCCTGTTCTGCGGCAATGCCTTGGCAGCCCACGACATGGAGGCCCACCTCTTTGGAACGTCCCTGGGCTATGGGCTGACGGCAGGCCGGGCGGTTCCTCATGGACACGAGCACCATCTGCGGACGATCAACCGCATCCGCGCCATCGGCGGGATCGAGGAGGCGGTCCGGTCCGGCGTCGTCACGGAGGGAATCATGGCGGCCTGCGTCAGACGCGGAGTTCGCCTGGTCCTGGCCGGGACGATCCGGGACGACGGCCCCCTGCCCGGCGTGATCACGGATTCGGTGAAGGCCCAGGCTGCCATGAGGGCGGCCTTGCCAAGCGTGGGCCTGGCCTTGCTCGTGGCTTCGACGCTGCATGCGGTGGCCACCGGCAATCTCTTGCCGGCGACGGTCCCGACGGTCTGCGTGGACGTGAATCCGTCGGTCCCGACCAAGCTGGCCGACCGGGGCAGTTTTCAGGCCGTTGGGCTCGTGATGGACGCCGCCTCATTTTTGCGCGAGCTGGCTCGTGAATTGGGATGGAAGGCATGAGTCGGTTGCTGGTCTGCCCGCCGGATTATTTCAGCATCGACTATGAGATCAATCCCTGGATGAGGTTGTCGAACCGGGTCGATCCCGATCTGGCCCGCGCGCAGTGGCAGGGCCTGATGACGGTCTTGGAACGTCAGGCCGGAGCCGTGCTGGAGCGCCTGGCGCCGGTGCCTGGCCTGCCGGACATGGTCTTCACCGCCAATGCTGGGGTGGTGGTGGGACGGAGGGCGGTTCCCAGTCGGTTCAGACATCCGGAGCGTCGGCGCGAGGAACCTCATTTTGAGGCCTGGTTCAGGGCTCATGGCTACGAGGTGACGAAGCTGGAGGAAGGGCTCTACTTCGAAGGGGCCGGGGACCTCCTCGGTTTTCCCGAAGCTGTCCCGGCGCGATGGTTTGGGGGCTATCGCCAGCGCAGCGAGGTCCGCGCCTACGATCGTCTCGGCGACTTGTTCGGTTGCGAGATCGTGCCGGTGGAGCTTGTGGACAGCCGGTTTTATCATCTGGACACCTGTTTCTGTCCGCTGAGCGGGGGAGACCTTCTCTACTACCCGCCGGCCTTTGATCGCTATGCGAGGGCCGTGATCGAGGATCAGATCAGCGAGGGGCGGCGTCTGGCTGTGCCGGAAGAGGAAGCGCTCCGCTTCGCCTGCAATGCCGTCTGTGTCGGCCGGCACGTGGTGTTGCCGGAAGGCTGTCCCAGGACGGCGCAACTCTTACGGGCCCTGGACTACGAGACCCATGCCGTGGCGCTCGATGAGTTCATGAAGGCCGGCGGATCGGCCAAGTGCCTGACGCTGGCGCTGGACTGAGCCTGCCAGTAGCAACAAGTTGTAAGGGGCCAAGTAAGCAAGTGTGGACTTGTCACTTGCTCGCTTGCCGGCTTTGCGCGTGCAGACGCCTCACGGCTTCTTGCGGAAGAGCCAGGAGAAGTAGAAGCCCGCCATGGCGATCGTCACCAGTTCGATGCTGATCAGAAGACGGCTGACGACTCCTGGATTCCCCGGTCCGGCCGAAACAGCGTCGGGAGGGTTGGCGATGAAGTGGAATCCGAGAAATTCCGGAGGCTGTCCGGGCGCGGTTTCCCAGGGTGGGAAGAGGCCGGCCAGGATGAGCAGCGCAACCATGAGGTAGAGCACCGGCATGTTCATCTCTTCCGCTTCCGGTCCCTTCCCAAGAGGCGCGGCAGGGGGTGATGCGGGACGATCCGTCGGTGTGCCGCAATGCGTGCAGAATCGGTCGGAGTCGGCCACCTGCCGGCCGCAAGCCTCGCAACGTTTCATCATCTCTCCGGTCTTGGCGTCATCCGGCTTGCCTGGGTCCCCATGGTAGCTCGAAGCTCGCCGCATTGCTAGGGGCCCAATCGGGACGACGGCTGAGGTCTTCAACGCCGTCGCTCAACACGCCGTCGGAGTCCATCCCGCGGGACTGCGGATTCATTGACACTGCCCCGAAAGCGTTCCATAATCCGGCGCCGGTTGCGAGGACGCAGGCAGCGCAAAGAGGAGTCGATGTGATGGACGATGTCCGGCCGAGCCTGGACAGGGGAAAAGGGGCGCAGGTTGCGGTCATCGGGGCCGGAGCCTGGGGCACAGCCTTGGCCCGTCTCTTGGGCGGCAAGGGACTGCCGGTCAGGCTCTGGGCCTATGAAGCGGAGGTCGTCAACTCGATCCGCGACAAGCGGGAGAACGCGAAGTACCTGCCCGGCGTTGTCCTGCCGCAGACGGTGACAGCCACCGGGTCCTTGGCTGAGGCGGTGCAGGCCCGCGAGGCGATCATTTTTGCCGTGCCCTCCCATGTCGCCCGTTCGGTGTTGCGCCAGATCGGACCGCTGCTCGTCAATCCGCTGCCGCTCATCAGCGCGACGAAAGGGATCGAAGAGGAAACGCTCAAGCTGATGTCCGAGGTGATGCAGGAGACGCTGACGCCCTCCATGCGCCGATTCCTCGCCGTCCTCTCCGGTCCGAGTTTCGCCGCAGAGGTGTGCCGGGAACAACCCACAGCCGTGGTCTTGGCTGCGGAGGATGCCGCCTTGCTCCGCCGGATGCAGACGTTGTTGATGACCCCGCTCTTTCGGGTCTACGGAGGGGGCGATGCGATCGGCGTGCAATTGGGCGGGGCGCTCAAGAACGTCATGGCCCTTGCCGCCGGTGTCGTGGATGGACTGGGGCTTGGGCACAATGCCAGGGCGGCAATGATTACGAGGGGACTAGCTGAAATGGTTCGATTGGGTGTCGCCATGGGGGCCGATCCCAGGACCTTCTACGGGCTTTCCGGCGTGGGAGATCTG
>VGXD01000180.1 GCA_016873525.1 Nitrospira sp.
CAATGACATCGCCGGGACACACCTGATCGCCCAACACCGCCACGCGACCGTTGATCGTGACGTGCCCTTCCTCGATCAGCCGGTCGGCCTCCCGTCTGGAACAGAGCCCTTGTTGGGTGAAAAACTTGTTGATGCGGCACGAAGCCCGTGATGCGTCATCCGTCATGCGTAATGCGAAGCAGACTGAACAAGAAACGCCGGCTGCGCGGCCGACCTCAGAACGATCCCGTTGACCTCATCCTCAGCGCATCCCCCATCACGTTTCACCGACCACGGTTTCGAGCCGCCCGGACCCGCCCCAGGATGCGATAGAGCAGCCGGGCGATTGCAAACTGGGGCGCGACGAATCCCTTGATCGGCGCCAATTCGCTCACATCCATGCCGATAATCCCCGGGCCGTTGGCCAGGGCCGTCACCAAGGTCAAGGTGTCGTACCACGTGAGGCCGCCCGGCTCAGGAGTCCCCAAAGCCGGCACCAAGGAAGCGTCGAGCCCGTCGCAGTCGAAGGTCAGATAGACCGGCCCCGTACAAGCCTTGACCACATCCGGCACCCACTTCGCCGCCCGTCCTTCGTAGGGGCCCGACGGGTCTAGAATCTTCTCGGCAAAGAAAGACGAGATGGTCTTGGTGCGGTTGATCCGCTCGATTTCCTCCGGCGAGATGGAGCGGATGCCCACTTGCACCAGCGGAAGCCCGTCCTCCACCACACGAGCCATGACGCTGGCATGGCTGAAGGGATTGCCCTCGTAGGCCTGACGGAGATCGCCATGCGCATCCACCTGCACCACGCAGAGGTCGGGACATTGCCTGGCATGGGCCCGGATCGCGCCGAGCGCCCCCGTGTGCTCTCCCGTCATCGTCAGGATGAACCGGCCTGGTTCCACGTGCGGTCGGACGAAGGCTTCGATCGCATCGACCGCCTCCCGGTCCACCTTGCCGTGTAGATCCAAGGCCCTCGCCGTGGCCACGCCGCCCCATTCCCGATAAGGCTCGCAGCCGAGCGTTTCGTCGTAGAGTTCCACCTGGCGGGAGGCTTCGAGGATGGCCGCAGGTCCGAGGTCCGAACCGGGTATATAACTGGAGGTGTGTTCGTAAGGCGCGGGCAGGACATAGACCCCGGCCCGGTCTGGATCGCACCACGGCTCATCGAGGCCGAGAAAATTCTGATCCGGACCAAGCCAGCCGGCCGGCACCGCCATGGTCACTTGCGGGGACGATCTTTCTTGGGAATGTTTTCAATCGGGATGAACACGGCCAGGGCCACCACGGTCGTCCAGCGGTTGGCTTTGCCGACGGCCGACTGCGTGATGTTGAGCGTCTTGACGATCTTCCCCCCCATTTTAAAGACCTGTTCCCGTTCCTTCCAGGCCGAATCGGGGTTGAACTCGATGCCGAGCGTCGTCGCCAACATCTGCGCCGCCAGGTCTTCCGTATATTCGCCGGTCTCTTCGTCCGTTTCGCCGTGGGCGTGGTGTTCCGAGAGATACCCGTAGGTCCGGCGGTCGGTGGGAATGGCCAGACCGATGGACGCCGACACCAGCCGATTGCGTTCGTTGGTTTCCGACCGGGCCATCACGCAATAGGTGATCTCGCCCGGATTGAGCAAGGCCTCTCCCCGTTTGCGGGGAACGATTTTACAGCCGGGAGGCAGAATGGACGACACCCCCACCAGGTTGCAATAGGCCACGCCAGCGCTTCGCAAGGCCTGCTCGAAGGACGCCAGTTTTTCCTTATGGACTCCGACGCCTCGGCTGAGAAACATATGAGTTGGAACCATCTTGACTCCCTTCTTCCTCCCCGGGCCTCACCGGCTCCTGGAGAGACGGTCCTTCGACCACGATACCCTCGGACTTCCGCCTGCCACGATCCCGCTTGCACAGGGTCGCATTTGTATCAATTTACAGCCGTTTCCGCAATATGGCGGCGCAAGTTTTTTTGAAGGCCTGGGCGGAAACGGCCCGAAGGGACTCACCAGCCGACGGGACGGCAAGGGTTAGGCGGCGCCGGGGCCTCTGAGATTCAAGACCAGCAGCTTCGGCTCGGTCATCTCTTCGATCGCGTAACGGACCCCTTCTCGGCCGAGACCTGAATCCTTGACCCCGCCGTAGGGCATGTGGTCGGCGCGAAAGGTCGGCACTTCGTTGGCCAGGACCGCCCCGACATCGAGGTCTCGATAGGCGGTGAAAATCCGGTCCACGTCTCGGGTGAACACTCCGGCCTGGAGCCCGAAGTCGGAGTTGTTCACCGCGGCGACCGCGTCCTCAAAACGCTTATACCGGCTGACCGTCACGACCGGCCCGAACACTTCACAGCATGACACCTTCATCGCCGGAGACACGTCCGCCAGGACCGTAGCCTCCACCAACGAACCGCGTCTGGCGCCGCCCGCCAGCACCCGGGCTCCCTGGGCCACCGCTTCCTTGATCCACGCCTCGACGCGGCGGGCCGCCGCCTCATCGATCAAGGGACCGATCACGGTGGCGTCCTCCCCGGGGTCCCCGACCGTGACCGCCGCCACACGCGCCAACAAGGCGGCCACGAAGCGATCGTATACGGACTCCTGTACCTGAATCCGCTGCACTGAAATGCAGGTCTGGCCGGCATAGGCGAATCCGCCGGCCACGCAACGTTGCGCCGCAACCTCCAGGTCCGCATCAGGCTCCACGATGACGGCCGCGTTGCCGCCCAGCTCCAGCAGCGCGCGTTTTTTTCCGCACTTCGCCTTGAGCATCCACCCGACCGCCGCGCTGCCGGTAAAACTCAGGATCTTCAGGCGCGGATCGACGACCAGCCGTTCGGCGACGGTGTTGTCGCAGGGCAGGACGCTGAACGAACCGGGCGGCAGCCCCGCCTCCAGGACGATCTCGCCCAACAGCAGACTCGTCAGCGGGGTTTGGGGCGCCGGCTTCAGCACGATGGGGTTGCCGCAGGCCAGGCTGGGAGCGACCTTGTGCGCGACCAGATTGAGCGGAAAATTGAAGGGCGTGATTCCGAGCACCGGCCCGATCGGAAACCGGCGCAGGACGCCCAGATAAGACTCCGTGCCGGGCGTCAGATCCAGCGGAATGACTTCTCCCGGAATGCGGGTGGCTTCTTCTGCGGCAAGGGCGAAGGTCGCAATGCCCCGGCTGACTTCGCGGCGCGCATCCGAGATCGGTTTGCCCGCCTCGGCCACGATGGTCCGCGCCAATTCTTCGCGGCGCGCGGTCAACGTCGCGACGATCTTTTCGAGCGCCGCGGCCCTGACGTGGGCGGGGGATCGCCGCAGGGAGGGAAAGGCCGCCACGGCCGCCGAGACCGCTTCGTCCGCTTCCGCCGGCCCGGCCTGACAGACCTCCGCCACCGTGCTCCCGTCGAAGGGATTGCGCACCGGCGCCGCCGTCTCCGTATGGCGCCACTGGTGACCGATCAAGAAAGGGCGAGCAGACCCCACGGCAGGCTCCTCGATTCGCGCGACGCTTACTCCGCCTGTTCCACAGTCGTCTCGGCTTGACGCGGCGGCGGGACCTCGGCGCGGGCCTGACGCGCCTTGGCAATCAACTCCTCGGTCCCCCAGTCGCAAATGGCGTCCAAGTCGAAGGCTTCGTAGGTCTAGACGCCGTGACACGTCGGACAATCCGGCATGGGAACCTTGCCGCGATAGACCTCGCCCAGACACGACATGCAGACCAGCAGATCCGGTTCACCCGCGTGGCAGTCAACCGGCCAAAATGTTTGTTCCTGTGCCATAGTTCCTTTCTCTGTTACATGCCGCACAACGGACGCGACCGCTCGCCTCAAAGGATAGGCTCGCGAGGCCTGGAATTCAACCCTTCTTGTTGGAAGGCGCGGCGGCAAGCAGACGGTCGATCTGTTCTTCGAAGACGTCGAAGGGAAACGCGCCGGGGATGATAATGGGCGGCTCCTTCCCGAGTCGGTCGGTCCGGAAGAGCACGAAGCCCGGCGTCCCTCGAAACCCCAGGAGCGCCCCCTCCGCGCGGTCGCGGAAGATGTCGTCCGTCTGGCGCTCCTCGCGCATGCATTTGTCGAAGGCCGGCAGGTCCAGGCTGATGGCCTTGGCATGACGACGCAGGTCCGCCGCCCCGAGCTGCCGATCGCCCCACAGCTCGTCGTGCATGGCCCAGTAGCGCTGTTGGTCGCCGGCACAGCGCGACGCCAGGGCGCCGTCGAGGCCGGGGCCCTGAAACGCCCGGGGGAAGTCCCGATAGGCAAACCGGACCTTGCCCGTATCGATATACTTGGCCTGGATGCGCGGCCAGGTTTCCTTGAACCACTTCTGGCAATACCCGCAGGTAAAGTCCGAATATTCGATGAGCGTGATCGGCGCCGTCGCGCTGCCCCGCACCCGCGCATCTTCACGAGCCAGAAAATCCAACCCCTCCCCGCCGACGCTCGCCGGGGAACCACCCTGCCCAACTCCCATCGCGCAGAGGACCACGACGAACAGAACGGACTGCCGAAGAGACGTTGTCATCCTGCGCTGCATCACCACGCGCCTTGCCTTTCGCCGCTAGGGTTCGTTTCGCGGAGGCTCGCGCCGCCGCTTAATCGTCTGCCGCCGCTTTTTTTCCGCCAGCCGCCGTTCGACGGCTCCTCTCGTCCGCCGCGTCGGCACCCGGCGGACCGGCACCTTGTTCAACCGCTCCAGCTTCTCGATCAGCCGTTCGAAGGCCACGGCGCGGTTGCGATGCTGCGAGCGGGATTCGTTTGCGACCACCTGCACGCCGGATGGCACGTGCCACAGCCGCACCGCCGAATCCGTCACGTTGCGATGCTGGCCGCCAGGCCCCCCGGCCCGACACGTTTCCACGACCACGTCGCGCGCCAACCGCGCAGTGTCGGTACTGTACGGGGGGGGGGAGAGGCGC
>VGXD01000181.1 GCA_016873525.1 Nitrospira sp.
AAGAGGGGCCGGATCCCCATGGGGATCCGGCCCCTCGGACTGCGCAGGGCCTGGCGTGGGGTTACAGCCAGTTCACGCGTTCGGCCGGCCGGATGTAGATCGGCTCTTCGACCTGGATGCGCGCCACTTCCTTCCCCGACTTGTTGAAGCCCAACACGGTATCGTTGTACATCTCGAACCGCTTCCCGTGGATCTGGGTCTCAAACACCTTCGGGCCCGGAATCACGTCGTACCGGAAGACGATCTGCTGGCTGGCTCTCCAGAGCTGGAGGACGGCCAACAACTCCCGGCTCGGCACCAGGTACTTCTCGATGGCATTGTCCACGCCCGGCCCAAACATCTGCCGTGCGTACCCGCGCGGGCTCCACCGCGGCGGAATGTAGTACCCGTTGGGCTCCGTGCCCCACTGCGGGTACAGCGGCAACGCCACCTGCTCGACCCGGATCGCAAAGTACAGCGGGTGCCAGCGGTCTTCCGCCCACAGCCCGTCTTCGCCGATCCGCACCAGGCTCTGCATCCGGATCTTGCCGACGCAGGCGCTCATGCACCGCGTCTCCATCGGCTCGCCGCCGGTCAAGGGGTCCTTGCCCTCGATCCGGGGATAGCAGGCAATGCACTTCTCGCTCACGCGCGTGGTGCCCCGATACATCGGCTTCTTGAAGGGGCACTGCTCCACGCACTTCTTGTACCCGCGGCACCGGTTCTGGTCGATCAGCACGATCCCGTCCTCCGGCCGCTTGTAGATGGCCTTGCGCGGACAGGCCGCCAGACAGCCCGGATAGGTGCAGTGGTTGCAAATCCGCTGGAGATAGAAGAAGAACGTCTCATGCTCCGGCAGACTGCTCCCCTGCATCCGCCACGGTTCATCCCGGGAGAACCCGGTCTTATCGACGCCTTCGACCAAGGCGCGCATCGACGTGGCCGTGTCCTCATAGATGTTGACGAACCGCCACTCCTGGTCCGTCGGAATGTACCCGATCGCCGCCTGCCCGATCTTGGCGCCGGCGTCGAAAATGGTCATCCCCTCGAACACCCCGTACGGCGCATGGTGCTTGCGGCCCACCCGCACGTTCCACACCTGCCCGCCCGGGTTGACTTGTTCGATCAACTGCGTGACCTTCACGTCGTAGAACTGCGGATACCCGCCGTAGGGCTTGGTCTCCACGTTGTTCCACCACATGTACTCCTGTCCCTTCGAAAACAACCAGGTGGACTTATCCGCCATCGAGCAGGTCTGGCAGGCCAGACACCGATTGATGTTGAACACGAAGGCGAACTGCCACTTGGGGTGCCGCTCCTCGTAGGGATACAGCATCTTTCGGCCCAGTTGCCAGTTATACACTTCCGGCATGTTGTGATCCTCCGTTTAGTTTAGTCGTCCGTGCGGATCCGAGTTTTTGGCTTCGACGGCTTACACCTTCACCTTGATGTGTTCGCCTTTGAGCCACTTGAGCATGAACTCGTTCTCCTGCGCCGGCGTGAAGCCCGTCCGGACCGGCTCCCACGGACCCCGCGCCCCGATGCCGCCGTCTTCCGCCTTCGTGATGCGGATCAAGCACTCCTTCGGCACCGTATTGATCGCATGGTGATCGATGCCGTAGCCGAACTTGAACTTCCAGCCCACCGCATGCTTGGCCGGGAGCGAGTCCGTCTGGTGCATCGGCATCAGCCAGCTGCGGGTGAACGACTGCTGGGCGCCATACCGGAAGTTGCTCTGATACCCGGTATCCACCGCAATCGCGCGTCCGTCCGGCCGCGTTTCGTGCCCCTTGACCGACTTCGCCGTCGCCACGTACGGGGCGTGCTTCGCCATCGTCACGTGGTACGGATAGGCCGGGTTGTACTTCGCCCGGATCATCAACCGGCTCACCTTGTAGAACGGATCCGAGGGCTTCCAGCCGCGATACGGCCGGTCCACCGGGTTGCCGTCCACATAGACGTAGTCGCCGTCGTTGATGCCCCGATCCTTCGCCGCCTGCGGGTTGATGTGCAGCTGGTGCTCGCCCACCCCCGGGGTCCGCTTGTCCATCCGATACGGATCGCCGAAGTTGGATTCGTAAATCTGCACCCAGTCGTTCACCGACCACTGGCTGTGCACCCGGTGCCGGGTCTTGGGCGTCACGCAGTAGAACTGGTAGCCCTTCTCCCACAACGGGTTGGCCTGGCGCCGAATTTCCTGCCACGGCAACTTCAGATTCCGCACGGTCTTGTCGTCATGGTGATTGGCCGTGATCGGAATCCCGTAGTCATCCGGGCGGATGTACGGGTTCGTGGACATGATGGCGTTCGGCAGATACGGCGTACACTCCGGGCCCTCGCGGTGCACCACGAAGTTCTCGCCGTATTCGATCGCTTCCGGCTCGATCCGGTAGTTTTCATACCGGCCCGACCGCGTCCACATGGGCTTGCTCTCGTTCGTCTCTTCCCAGAACGGATGCCGCGGATAGGTCCGCGTCATCATCATCCAGCCCTTCTCCGACTTCAACATCGTGTCCGCGCTGTAGCCGTAGGTCGTCGCGCTGGCATCCAGCATCCGCTGCACGTAGACATCCACGCGGTTCTCGTACACGAACTTGAAGTAGTCTTTCATCCGCTGATCGCCGGTCATCTCGAAAAGTTTCGCGGCCACGCCCGCAAACGTGTCCAGGTCATTGCGGGTGTCGTACAGCGGCCGGATGCCGCCCTTCCAGACCTGAATCCACGGATTCGACACCGTGATGGTCATTTCCGGATAGGTGAACTCCATCCAGGAGTTGCAGGCAAAGGCCACGTCCGCGTGGTTGATGTCGGACGTCATTTCGATGTCCTGACAGATCAAACACTCGATGCTCGGGTCCACGTTCTTGACCATGTCATAGTGGTGCTTGGCGTTGTTCAGCACGTTGACGTTGGTCACCCAGCGGAACTTGCTGGGAGTGGGCATGTGGGTTTTGCCCGTGAACACCTTGCGCCCGTACTTCGGCGTGTTGACGATGAGGGCTGTGTCCCCGTGGTTCCAGTAGCCCACTTCCTCGCCGTAGTAGTAGGACTTGACCTTGATTTCCTTGCCGTGCGCGTTGGGGTCCGTCGTGATGTTGAAGGGATCCTCGCCCGTATGCACGCCCAGCCCACCGCCGGACCACGGCGTCGCGTTCCAGGCGCCGGCTTTGTAGTTCCCGGCCCAGGTATGCTGGCCGGTGCCGAATTTGCCCACGTTGCCGGTGACAATCAGCACCATCGCCGCCGCCCTGGCATTGGCCGTACAGTGGAAGTAGTGGGCTACGCCCTCGCCGTTGTGGATCGCGGCCGGCTTGATCGTACCGGAATCCCGCGCCCACCGGACGAGCAAGTCCTTCGGCGACCGACACATCTGGTGCACCGTATCCAGGTCATAGTCCTGGAAATGGACTTGGTACATCTGGAAGATCGGCATCACGTCCACTTCGCGGCCATTGAGCAGCTTGACCCGGTAGGTCCCGGTCAAGGCCGCATCGATGCCGCTGTTCTGGTAGTGCCAGCCGATGTTTTCGCGATCCAGATAGACCGCCTGCTTCTTGTTCATGTCCCAGACCATCGCGCCGCCCAGCCGCTCAATCTGCTCCGGCTTCAGCGACTGCACCTTGCCGGAGTATCGGTTCGAATAGTCCGGGAATTTGAAACCCGCGATCACATCGCGCGGGTCCAGATACTGCAAGGTATCCGTCCGGACCAGCAAGGGCATGTCCGTGTAGCCCTTGCAGAAGTCCACGTCGTGCATGTTCTCGTCGAAGATAATCTTCATCGCGCCGCAGAAAATCGCCGCGTCGCTCTCCGGCCGCAGCGGAATCCAGTAGTCCGCGCGCGTGGCCGTCGGGTTGTACTCCGGCGTGATCACCACGATGCGGGCGCCACGCTCGAGGCTCTCCAACTTCCAGTGCGCCTCCGGCATCTTGTTCTCGACGAAGTTCTTGCCCCAGCTGGTGTTCAGCTTGGAGAACCGCATGTCGGAGAGGTCCACGTCCGATGCCTGCGCGCCGGACCAAAAGGGATGCGCCGGGTTTTGGTCGCCGTGCCAGGTGTAGTTCGACCAATACCGGCCGCCCTGCGCCGCACTCGGCCCCACCTTCCTGATCCAGGCATCCAAGAGAGTGTCGATGCCGCCGTTGAACCGGGTGTTGCCCATCTTGCCGATGATGCCCAACACGGGCATGCCGGCGCGATGCTTGAAGCAGCGCGTGCCCGCGCCCTTCATCATTTCGATCATCTCGGGCGGATACCCCTGCTCGCGCAGCCGCCGCGCCCCGGACTCGCCGCTGTACCGCGTCGCAATAATGATGCAGGCCCTGGCGACGTAGGTGAAGGCCGTATCCCAGGACACGCGGAGCATGTCGTCCAGGAACCGGCTGTCGAACTTATACTTGCGCTTCGTCTCGGGCGTCAGCTCCGGAGAGCCGTCGTCCATCCACTGCTTCCAGCCGCGGCGCATCAAGGGCCCCTTCAACCGGTACGGGCCGTACACCCGGCGATGGAACGTGTACCCCTTCAAGCACATCCGCGGATTGTGCGCAAACGTCCCGCGGTTGCCGTAGAGGTCTTCGTAGGTCTGGTGATCGTAGTTCTGCTCCACCCGCATGACCACGCCGTTGCGGACAAAGGCCCTGATCCGGCAGGCGTGCGTGTCGTTGGGCGAGCAACACCACGTAAAGGAGGAATCGTAGCGGTACTGATCGTGATAGACCCGCTCCCAGGACCGGTCCGGGTATTCACCGAGGGGATTGCCCACCTCGATGTGACCGGCTGCAAGGCCGTCAACGCGAGCGCCTTATCCGCGATCGCCGCTGCCGCCACCGTGCCCGCCGAGACTTTCAAAAACTGTCTACGTGACAAAAACATCGTGC
>VGXD01000182.1 GCA_016873525.1 Nitrospira sp.
CTGGTGTTGGATGACGGTTTTCAACACGTGGCCCTTCAGCGCGAGGTGGACTTGTTGCTGGTGGATGCCTTGGATTCGATCGGTCTCCAAGCGCTCTTGCCGGCCGGCCGTCTCAGGGAGCCCCTGACTGCGGCAAGACGTGCCACAGCTTTGGTGGTGACTCGTGCCGACATGGCTGAAGACCTGAGCCAGGTATTGGGTCCGATCCGGTCGGCGATGGCAAGGGAGATCACGCCGATTCTTGCTCGGTTTCGACCGGAAGGGGTGAGGGATCTGAGCAGCGGAAAAGCCCTGTTGGCAGAATCCCTTGCCGGCAGGACGGCACTGGCTTTCAGCGGTATTGCGAATCCTGGCTCCTTTGCCCGATCGTTACGCAAGTTGGGCGTGAAGGTTTTGGATGAGATGGCGTTCCCGGACCATTATGCCTACGGCGCTTGCGATCTGGAGCGGATCAGGGAGCGGGCCTTGCGGTGCCAGGCCGAGATGATGGTGACAACCGAAAAGGATGCGGGGAAGGTGGCGCCGCTGCTGCGTCGGAACGACCAGGGGCCGCCTATCATGGCGTTGCAGATCGGGGCCGAGATCATGGAGGGACGGGAGCGGCTCGAACAGTTGATTGTTGGTAGAGGGATGGAGCGTAGAGGTGCATAGGGACTCGATCAAGCGATTGGTTGTCCGTGGTCCCAACTGGATCGGCGATGCCGTGATGAGCGAGCCGGCTCTGGCCGCGGTACGCAGTCTGTTCCCCAAGGCCGAGATCACACTCTTGGTCAAACCGCCTATTGCCGCCCTTCTCAAGGGGCACCCGGCCCTGAACCGGATCATGCTGTATGAAGATCGCGGGGACCATGCCGGCTTGATGGGCAAGTGGGTCTTGGCCGGAGCATTGAGGCGACAGGGGTTTGACCTGGCGATCCTCTTCCAGAATGCCTTCGAGGCGGCCTTGCTGGCGTTCCTGGCAGGGATTCCACGTCGTTATGGCTACGCCACGGACGGAAGGGGATGCTTGCTGTCCGATCCTGTTGCTGTGCCGAAGCGGGAAGGAGGGGGTCATCAGGTCCGGTATTACCATGACCTGCTTCGGCCGCTTGGCGCTGAGGGCCACTCTCCTGCGCCCCGTTTGTTTGTCTCTGCTCAGGAAGAGCTGGATCTTCGACAGAAGCTGGCCCAGGCCGGTATCGCTGAGTCCGATCCGGTGATCGGCCTCAATCCGGGATCGTCCTATGGGGGCGCCAAGCGCTGGCTGCCTGAGCGGTTTGCCGAAGTGGCGGACCGGCTGGCAAGCGAATGGGGCTGGCGCGTGGTCATCGTCGGGGCAAAGGGCGAAGAGGCTCTGGGCCGTGCCATTGCAGAGCGGATGCAGAGGGCGTCGGTGGTGCTCTCCGGCCAAACCTCCATCCGTGAATTGATGGCCGCGATCCATCGCTGTCGCCTCTTCATCACGAACGACACTGGGCCGATGCACATGGCTGCCGCCTTTGGTGTGCCGGTGGTGGCGGTGTTCGGTCCAACCGACCACCTCAACACGAGTCCCTTCGGGGCGGACCATGCCGTCGTGCGACACCCGGTCGAGTGTTCGCCTTGCCTGTTGCGCGAATGTCCGATCGATCACCGTTGCATGACCGGCGTGACGGTGGAGAGGGTCTATGCGGCAGCCGTGCAACAGTTGCAAGTCAGCAAGTTGGCAAGTAGCAAGTGTTCAGATCGAAGATCGGAGGTCTCTCAGGCCTCTTCCCTGTCAGCTTGTCAGCTTGGACCCGTGTCGGCTCAGTTAAAAGGCGTGACCGTGTTTCTGGATCGGGACGGGACGCTGAATCTGGACACCGGCTATGTGAAAACGGTCGATGAACTGGAACTGCTGCCAGGCGTCGCCGAGGCTGTGGCGAAGTTGAACAAGGCCGGAGCGAGGGTCGTGGTGATTACGAACCAGTCCGGGATTGCCAGGGGCTTTCTCACCACCGCCGTCTTGGAGACCATTCACAGTCGGTTGCGTGAGCTGTTGCTGGCCGGAGGCGCCTCGCTGGATGCCATTTATCTCTGTCCCCACCACCCTGACGATGGCTGTGCCTGTCGCAAGCCCCAATCCGCTTTGGTGGACCGAGCCGTGGCCGAGATGGGGCTGGACCTGTCCAAGGCCTACATGGTGGGAGACCAAAAGCGCGACATGGAGTTGGCGGAGAGGATCGGGGCGCGGCGCGTGCTGGTGCTGACCGGTCCGACCAGCGTGGAGGCGAAGGCGAGTCTGGAGGCAGACGGACTGTCCCTGGATTACGTGGCCCCCGGCTTGTCTGAGGCCGTGGATTGGGTTCTCGTCCATGCGCAACGAAGCGCATCGGCGCTTGCCGGCCGGTCGCTTCAGTCTGCCAGTGGGTCGGTCCAGTCTGATTTCGCCAGGCATTGAAATGGGCTTTCAGCGGATTTATGGCGGACTATCGACGCATCCTGATCATCAAGCCGAGTTCACTGGGGGACGTCGTCCACGCGCTTCCGACCCTTGCCGCTTTACGGGATCGATTTCCACTGGCCCACATTGTCTGGTTGGTGAAACAACAGTGGGCCGGGATTGTCGAACGGGCGGAAGGACTCGATGAGGTCTGGCCGGTGCCGCCAAGTCTGTCTGGCTGGCTATCTTTGGTGCCACGACTCCGCGCGGCTGATTTCGACCTCGTGGTCGATTTGCAAGGGCTCTTTCGCAGCGGCGCGATGGGCTGGTTGTCCGGCAGTCCGGCCAGGATCGGTTTTGCCAATGGGCGGGAGGGGAGCCCGGTCTTTTATACCAAGCTGGTGTCGGTCCCAACCCAGGAGATGCACGCGGTCGATCGGTACTTGCTTGTGGCCGCCGCTCTGGGCGCATTTGTTCACGGAGCCCCAGCGTTCCGCCTGCGTCCCTTGCCTGCCGATCGGGAAACCGTGGGGGCGCTTTTGGGGCGGCATGGGGTATCGGCAAAAACAGCCTGGGTTGCAGTCAATGTCTCGGCCCGCTGGCAGACAAAACGCTGGCCGGCTCCGATGTTTGCCGCCGCCTTGGATCGGCTGAATCAGGAGGGCTTGGGGCCAGTGGTTTTAATCGGCGGGCCGGATGAGAAGTCTGACGTGGGAAGAGTGATGGGACAGATGAAGACTGCCGCTGTGGATTTGACGGGGGAGACGACGCCGGGACTCTTGCCGGCCTTGTTACAATCGGCCTCCTTGTTGCTGACGAATGATTCTGGGCCTATGCATGTGGCGGCGGCGGTGGGGACGCCGGTCGTGGCTTTGTTCGGCCCGACGAGTCCGGTCAGGACCGGTCCCTACGGCCAATCGCATCGTGTGCTGAGGAGCGGGGTGGCCTGTAGCCCCTGCTTCAGCCGGCACTGTCGCAACGGGCTGCCCCTTGAGTGCCTTACGAGCATTTCCGTGGAGCAAGTCTTGGAGGCGGTCCGCGCGCAGGCGGCGCGGCGGCCGGTTCACTGAGGGATTGCGTGAATCTTTTGCTGGTCAGGCCGGATGGCATTGGCGATGAAATTCTGTGCCTGCCCGTGGCCTCGGCGCTTCGTCGCGTGATGCCCCAGGCGAGGATCAGTTTTCTCTCCAGCGACCATGCGGCGCCGGTCCTGGCCCATCATCCGGACCTGGATGAGGTCTTGACGGTCACGGGGCGTGAACGGTTTGGCGACCTTGTGGCGCTGTTTCGGCGCGGGTTCGAGGCGGTCGTGTTCTTGAAGCCGTTTCGCCGGCTCATGCTGGCGGCTTGGGCGGCTCGGGTGCCGATGCGTGTGGCGACCGGATATCGGTGGTACAGTCTGCTGGCCAATCGACGGGTCTATGAGCATCGGAGCGATTTTTCAAAACACGAGAGCGAGTATAATCTTGGGCTTTTGACCGGGCTTGGATTGTCCCCTGGTCAAGCGAAGAGTCCTGTCTTGGTCCTCACGGAGGAAGAACGTCGATGGGCGCAGCAAGCCCTCAGCGGCCTGCCGCAGCCTCGGGTGGTGGTGCATCCTGGCGGCCTGTCAACCCGTCGATGGCGTGTGGAATATTATCGGGCCCTTGTTCAGCAACTGGCGAAAGAGGGCGTGGGGGTCGTGCTGACCGGCAGTCAGGCCGAGGGAGAGTACTTTCGCAATGCAACAGCCAAGGTGCCGATAGAAAAAACTAGAGTGTTGGATGTCATGGGATTGGTGTCGCTTCGGCAGTTGATGGCCGTGATCGGGGCCAGTCATGCGGTTGTCTCCGGGTCTACCGGGCCGGCCCATATCGCCGCAGGGTTGGCCGTGCCGACGGTCAGCCTCTTCGACCCCAGGCGGAACCAACTGCCGACTCGCTGGCAGCCCTTGGGGAAGGGGCTGGTGCTCAGACCTGACGTGCCGACTTGTCCCAGGTGCATCGGCGAAGCTTGTCCCTATTGGGATTGTCTGGATCGGATCACGGTCGGTGAAGTGGCGCTGCGCGTCAAGCAGGTAGTGGATCGCGCGGAGGATCTGGCGGTGCTCCATGTCTAAGCTCTCCGTCTATGTAATCGCCTACAATAATGAGGCGGAGATTCGCGCTTGCCTTGAGTCGGTGCGCTGGGCCGATGAGCTGATCGTGGTGGATTCCCACAGCACCGATGCGACAGAGAAGATCAGCCGTGAATTCACCGACAAGGTCTATCAGCACGAGTTCAAGGGGTTTGGACGGCTCAGGAACGAGGCTGTGGCCCATGCGACGCATGACTGGGTCTTCAGCTTGGATACGGATGAGCGTGCGACACCGGAGATCAGGGATGAGATCCTGAGGCTCATGAAAAGCGGGCCGGATGCGGATGCCTACTTCGTGCCGAGGAAAAACTATTTTCTGGGCCGCTGGATCCGCCATTG